>JAWLEN010000098.1:0-8355 GCA_041686095.1 Candidatus Aminicenantota bacterium | reverse complement strand
GAGGCCTCTCAGTAATAATTCATAGGCAAAAAGGTAAACAATCCATGATGACGCACTGAGAAAAACCAGACCCAAATTCCATTCATCAATTTGAATCTGCGGGTATTTTTTTTGATGAAAAGGACTCCGCGCATTCAGAATGCTGAAGGGGATGATGATCGCAGATATTCCTAGAGTCCAAGAAATGGATTCTAAGAAATTCACAAAAGATAATCCATAGAAAGAAATTTTTTTTGGGTAAGACATAAAAGCCACAAACACAGGAATGAGCCCATAGAGAAAAACGCCAATTCCTCGTTGGAATAATATCCAGTATATTTTTGTTTTTTCAGATCCAAGTTTTCTGATGAACTTATTTTTTATTCGTTTTGAAAGAGCAACCAAAAAGTAGAGAGCATAGGATAATAAAGCCAGAAAAATAAAAAGGAGGGCTTCCTGAAAAACTGATATTTTGTTAAAAAGACTCAACACTCATTTGTCCCGGGCAAACTTATTTTACGTTTAAATTCAAACCTTTGGTTATAAAGCTGCGTGTTTTAAAGAATCAAGGTCTAACTTAAGGTTATCTCGGACTGTCCTGAATGCCTGGATGGTTTTATCTATATCCTCTTTTGTATGAGTGGCGGTAGGAATGAGTCTAAATAAAATGATTCCCTTTGGAACAACTGGATACATAACCCCTGTGATGAATATCCCCAATTCCCTTAATTTTGTTATGATCTGCATTCCCATTTTCATGTCACCGGCTGGCACATACACAGCTGTGATGGGGGACCGTCCTTTTCCAATGTTGTAGCCGAGATCGGATAGTCCTGACTTGAGTCTTTCTGCATTTTCAAACATCTTTTTTCGCCTGGCTGCTCCGTTCTTAACTATCTCTAGGGTTTTTTTCAGCACCTCTACATACACTATGGGAAGGCTCTTGGCAAAGACCTGAGTTCTGGCATTGTACCTTATCCAGTCCACCACTTTTTTATCTGCGGCTGAGACTCCACCTATGGCGGCAAAAGCTTTGGCAAATGTACCAAAGTAGATATCAATTTTATCCTGTAGGTTGAAATAGGAAGCTGTTCCTTGACCGCTCTCACTCATCACTCCGAAACCATGAGCGTCGTCGATAAAAAGACGGGCATCATATTTTTCTTTGAGCTGGCATATATTTGGAAGGTCGGCAAGGTCGCCCCGCATGCCAAAAACTCCTTCGGTCACTATCAGTACACCACCTTTTCGGTCTCTGTTGATTCGCTTTAAATGGCTTTCCAGACTGTTCATATCATTGTGTCTGTAAGCACGAAATTTTCCTGACGCTAAAAAGGTGGCATCCAGCATAGAAGCGTGCGAAAGCTTATCAATAACAATGGTGTCGTTTCGATCCACTAACGAAGCAATGGTTCCCAAAACTCCCAGGTATCCATAATTAAAAAGAATAGCAGATTCTTTCTCCGTGAATTCAGCCAGCTTTTGCTCTAATTCCTTGTGAAATTTAGTGTTTCCGGTCATCATTCTGGACCCCATGGGAGCGCTTAAGGGGTATTTTTTTACTATTTTCTCAGACAGTTCTTTGATTTCTTTATTTTCAGCCAGCCCCAGATAATTGTTGATAGACCACTGGATACACTTTTTTCCATTAAAAATAGTTCTTGTTCCAGGAAATGGGTCTAAAATGGGGCGGGTAAAGAAGTAATCATCTTGAGCGCGGAATATTCCAAAATATCCGCTGTCAGTATTACATTTATCAAATAGGTCCATTTTCCTCTCCGATTTATGAATTCATGTCCTCCAAATTGGAATGGTTATTTATATCAAAGCAGGCTCACAGAGTCAATAGCCGTAAAGTGATAGAGTTTATTTATGTTCTTATTGACTCCTGTTTGTTATTGTATTATAAGAAAATGAATCAAGAAAAGGAGAGATCTATTGCACAAAAAAATTAGCATTGGAGTTGGAATATTAGTTGGAATACTGTTTTTAACTAATTTGAGTTTCTCTCAAGTGGAATTCACTGTTTTTGGTCTTTATAATATGAATGTATCTTTTCCCAGCGAGTTTGATATCAATGGCAGCGTGAAATCAGAAACATCAAGTTGGTATCCTGAATGGCAGGCTTTTTTTTCATCTGTTCTGGAGGAGCAAAGCGGATTAGGATTTGGAGGCCGGATTGCCTGGAATATAACACAATCCACAGGTCTTGAGGCTAGCGTGGAGTATATCCTGGCTAAAACAAAATTTACTGAGGGATTGGTCGATAATTTCTTAAATAGATTGGAAGCGACAGGGCATTCTGAATGGTTAGAAACAGCCACCCGGTCCGGTGGGAATATTATTCGTTATTACGGTAATTTTGTTTTTAATTTCCCTTCATCCAGCCCTATAACCCCTTATGCCACGGCTGGTTTAGGATTCACTCAGTTTCGGATCGAACAGGGAGTGGGACCTGAGATAGAGGTGAGTTCCCCGGGTTTTGGGGAAAGATTTCATTTGTATTACCTCAACACAACAGCCCTTACATTTAACGGAGGACTGGGAGTGAAAGCGCTTTTTTCCTCGAATTTAGGATTTAGGATCGATGCCAGGATTTTTGTCTGTGACCCAGATTTCAAACAAATCATCGGGCTTGAAAGTGGGGGGACTACTTTATTTGATGCTGAAGGATCTGTTATTCAGGGAGGCACTCATATAGATACCAATTTGAATATCGGCCTGTTTATAAAGTTCTGATTGTGATTTTTTCTTTATAAAAACATCTAACGAGAACCGGTATTCTTTGGGTTGTTTTTTTATTTGAGCTCCATGGTTTGGGTGATTTTACCCCCGAATCTGGATTCATATTTGATCTGGATGTTTCCTTTTCCAGATACCAGAAACTGATATTCCGCATTTCCGAAACCAGGCACAAACAGGAATTGGAGTTCAGGTCTGTGTTCTTTATATGAAGCTGTGTTTCTGTAGGGGTCCAAGAGTTTTCCTCCAGCCAGAACCTGAGCATTTTTTCCTGAAACAGTGAGCTGATCTTTTGGGTACAGGTTGTGCTGCTGGGCATAATAGCTCATAGTAGGGATAGCTTTTGAATTTTTCAGTCTCACTCTTACTCTGTAAAGATTGTTTTCAACTTCCTTGACTTCAAAAACATCCATGCTGACTTCCGGTGTGTTTTTTGCCGAGAAGAGAACAGCCATGGCGTTTCTATGGACCAGGTCTTTGAGCATAAACGGAGCGGGCATGCGGGAAGAGTATTTGACCCACCCTCCGATTTCAATCTCTCCATAAGTGGGGTGGTTGTAGGGAGCCCAAGGTTTGTAGAGTTCTCCTTGTGCCAGATGATCATTGAATTTTAATCTTTCTCTTGCCAATTCATTTGATTCCATAAAGGGAAATCCTTCTCCAGCTTCAGGTTGGGCTTGTTTCTCTTCTTGTCTGGTTTTGAAGGTTTCGGTTGAAGATTGAAAAAGTTCTCCCACAAATCCATAGGCGCCGTTGCAGCCAACCATCCACTCAATAAAATCGCCGTAGGTGGTGTAAAGGTCTTTCCAGCTCACCAAGTATTGATAACCCGGAGTGATCCGCTCTCCTTGTTTTCCCAGATAATCATAGACCTGAATATCCTGGAGAGGATAACGGAGGTTTTTTTGACTGGGCCCTCTTAGATACAATCCGCCTGAATTATGAAATGCCCACGCCATGCATATGTTAGGGCGTTGACGGATGAACGAAGCAATGGCTTTAATGCCTTTACCGGAAAAAGGATAGTCCCCAGCTCCAGATTGGACGTATTCAGGCATCCAATCAAAGCCCCAGTTTCTATTGGGATCCACATATCCTTCTGAATCTTCATTGATCAGTCCATCTCCATCATTGTCGATTCCTTCTTGTCCCAGTAAAGTCCATTCTCCTTTTTCGCCCGGTTTTATCCGTATCAATAAACGGGGGTCTTCTGGATCTGTCTTGTATTGACCAAAGGGATCTTTTTTCCGCATCATGCATATATTTCCATCTCCGTCCAGGTCATCGGGGAAGTCTTCATTAACCAGACCGTCCCGGTCATCATCTTTAGGTCTTCGAAGCCCTCTGTTGCTGCTGGCTGTATTGGGGTCATTAAAAAAGTGGTATCTTCCATCCACATTTACAGAAGGGATGACATAGAAGCAGTTTTTGTCCACCACTTCAGTAATATTCTCGTTTTCCCCGTATTTGGTGAGAATATAATTAAGGAGATAAAGGCACACTTCTGTTGCCTGGATCTCATTGCCGTGAATGTTTCCGTCTAAGTAAACTCCTGGTTTATCCAGTTCTGCTCCTGTTTCCGGGTTATTGACTGTGACACAATATATAGCACGGTCTTCTTCACTTTTCCCTACTAAATCCACTTTAGTGAGATTGGGAAATGCCTTGTTCAGTACTTTAATAGCTTCTACCATTTCTTCATAAGAATAATAGTGGTCAAAAGTAAGCGGAACAGATATTTTTTGATCTGCCGCTCGAGTGCTGTTGGCTGGTAATAAAAGCCCGAATATGACTAAAACTAGAATTGTTTTTTTCATCTGCTGCCTCCTAGAGTGATAGTCTTGGAGTCTTTCCAGGCAATGTTGGTCTTTGCCAGAACCTCAATTTGGACCGGCTTTTTGGCATGGATCAACCAGCTTATTTCCTGGCTTTTATTTTCTCCAAATGACTTTATAAGGCTTCTTTTTTTACCTTCAAGTATGTCGATTTCCCCATCAAGGATGACGATGACAGGAAGAATTCGGTTGTTCCTTTTTCCCATGGCTGTGGGATAAGGCAGATATCCCGAATTTTCCACCCAGACTTTAAGCCTGTAAACTCCGCTTCCGATTTCTTTGACTTCTGTTTTTGCAATTTGAATATGAGCCATTTTATTGGCGATTTCAAAAACCCAAGGCACCTGACCTTTTAATAGTTTTTGGATCATATCCGGCGGAGGGGTGTTTTTTGTGAATGGTACTTCTCCTCCTATTTCGACAACACCTAATGTGGGGTGGTCATATTCTCTCCATTCGACAAATCCTTTTCCTTCCAGGTTTTGGTCGCTGAAAGCCAGAAGGGCTTTGTCTTCTTCAGAGCCTCCTTCTTTATCTTGGGGTTTGGGCATCTTTTTCAGCATTTCCGCCATTCTCTTGGTATTCATAGCCCCGCTTTTAACCGCATCAATGACATTTTTTGCCTTGAAATTATCAGGAGCCCCCATTGATTTGAGGAATTGATTTATTTTATCTTCCCCTAAAGCAATGAATTCTTCATCAGTCATTTTTTCCAGTTTTTCAGGGGTTATCTCTGGTTCTTTTTTTTCTTGTTTTACTTTGGGTAAGGTCCAGAAATCCATACTGAATGAAGGAAGCCCAAGATGATAGTAAGACCAGAGTTCAAAGGAACCATCCTTAGCTTTTTGAGGTTCAAGACGTTCTGTATCCAGGTTGTTCTTTTTGAGGAATTCTTTATACTGATCAGCTAGTTCTTTATAGTATTTCAAGTCTTCAGGAAGGGGATTGACCACCGCACCCAAACCTAAAAATTGAGCCACCATAGATTCTGTGAGCTGCATTCCTGCAGGCACAAGCGGTTGAAGCAGGTCAATGATTTCTTTCATGGTGTAGGTCTTTTCGGTATCCACTCCAAACATCTCCCCGTATCTCTCAGGTATTTTGATCTGGTCTAGATCCACTGAACCTTGTCGGCCTCCTTCAGGGGGGTTGAGACAGAAATTAGAGGCTCCGAAACAGAAAGTCATTCCGATTTCTCGATGCTCCATGATGAATTTTATGAGGTTATAACTTTCTTCTTCGCTTCCGGGCCAGGATCCTCCGGTCGGGGTGTCATATTGAAAAAGATGAGGAAAATTGATTCCAATATTAACCCCTCCGGGACCGTCTTCATTGTATTTTCCGTCCCCGTCATTATCCCGACCTTCCGAATAAAGCTTATAGACTCCCTGTTCCCCTTTACTGGGATCAGCTTTTTTCATGAGTCGGGATTCATCCGGGACGATCATCCAGGTTCCTTCAGGGCTTTTGATTCTTATGGTGGTGATGACACCGTTTCCATCTAAGTCTTCCACTCCGTCTTCATCCACTTGATCATCCATGTCATCATTATAAGGCTTGGAATTTCTTGGATCTTGGATTAAAGGTTCTTGAAAATAATGGGATGCGGCATCTGGATTCCCACAGGGAAGCACATACCATGTCTTATCCTTAAAAAGGGATTTATCTTCCAAAATAGATTTCACTAAATAAAGAGCTGCTTCACTGGCAATGGGAGTGGTTCCTTCCATATTGGCGACGACAAGCACAGCAGGCAGTTCTTTTTTTCCCTTATCTGTTTCATTTCCGATTTCCAGTATATAGATTTCTCTCTGAGAAGGAGTTTTGGCAATGGAATGAAGCTTTGTTATTTGAGGATAATTGCTCGCTAAGTTCTTAACCGCTTCATTCAGTTCAGCAGGACTGTGGTATTGGTTGAAATTTAAAGAATCAGTGGAGGCTGGAATGAATGTGTTAAGAAAAACAAGACATAAAGAAATGGTCAGTATTTTTTGTCTCATGGACACCTCTCTTTTTTATTTTTGATGCACAAGTGCATTATTATACCTATACGGATTTTGAGTGGCAAAGGTTTTGCTCAGGAAAAATATTCAAGTCATTGTTCTTGAACAAATCTTGTATATCGCTGAAAATAAAATGACAATGAAAACATCGCCATTTTTTTATGAATACTTCAGGTTAGTTGGAGATATAGCCAGTCCGATATAATAAGTTATAATCTTTATTCCTGATTTTGACCACTATGGATTTAAAGTTTTCTTCATCTTGAGCTTTTTGTGGAATGTAATAAAGAAGATAATAGTGTTCGGCTTTATCTGCACTCTTTTTAAATGAAAGATGTGGATTTTGAGCTGTGTAAACATCTCCTCCTGTTGCTCTGGAGATCTTTGAAAAAGTTTCAAAGATATCTTCAGACTGTTCATGCATCTGTATTCCAGAATAATGAACAGGTTTTCTGTCTAAGAACAAGAAGTTAAAATAAATTCCGGCATCTGTAAATGCATACATGATTTTTCGGATATCAATTTTTGGTTCCCGTCTGTAGACAGCCATGAGATCCTGGAGACTTCCCAAGATATGAGGTTGGTCTTGAAGCATGGATGTCAGCTCCTGGATGATTCTGGGTTGGATTTCAGGCCTAAATTCTCTTTCATAAAATAAATACACAAATTTTTGTCCTTTTTTATATTTAAGCTGTTGGGCAAACTGCAAAAACTTACTCTCTTTGACCAGTCGAAGCTGTTCTATTTGGCTGAGTGTCTCTCTATACCGCGGGAGGAGGAATTCAATGCCAAAGGAATCAACGCTTGAGTCTTCTTCAAAGTTAAAACCTGAACGTGAGCTGGAGCCTGAAATACTGGAGACAATTCTTCTAAGGTCTCTGAGAAGGCTTTTATGTTGGGAAGAACCAGTTTGAGTATCTTTTCGGACGATTTTTGTCATTTCTTCAGCCAGGTCTTCCCTGGACATAGACTGCATTGCCTGATTGGACATAGAGTAGTTCTTCATTGGGGTCATCAGTTCAAGCGAGTCATTGGGGGTTATGACTTCTGAGAAAAAATATTGGATGGCATCTGCAATTTTTGGGTTATATTCAGTTAACTGGAAAAGAAGATAAAAAGTTCTGGATACTGTGGGATTGATTTCAATGGATCCTTCTTTTTTTATGATGTGTGAATTTTTGATAAGATAAAGAGATTCGATTTTTTGCTTGATCCCTTCTTCATATATTTCAAAATCATCTATTTTAAGATTATCGATAAATTCGCTTCCTTTAAACACACGGACTGGAACAGCTACGCTTTCTTTCTGATCTCCCGTATTTTCAGACAGTGAAAGACTGAAAGGGATGATTAAAAAAAACAGGCATAAAAACAGCATTGGTTTTTTCATATGTAATTCTCCTTATTCAATTTCTATGCAAATTATATGCCATCTCTTAACAGAGAAAATATTTCAATGATCCGAGAGAGACTGTCCTTTTTTTAGTCCATTTGCACAGAATTGATACTAAACCTGACCTATAAGGCGACCCGATCTGAAATTCAAATATGAGCCGCCATCTTGACTCGTGAATAATCCAGGCAAAACAACCTTAAAATACATTATAAACTAATTTATATTTAGTGCAATAATTAGTTCAAAATGGAAGAATATTTAAACCCGATATAAGGGGAAGGGCAAGGGATTCATCACCCGTTCGATTCACCAGCGATGAATCTCTCTCCCGGTTCGGGCTTCGCTCTCCTCTAAAGAGGAACCATGCCCGCTCCGCCCTCACAGGGGATTCCTCATCCCT
>JAWLEN010000097.1:0-8474 GCA_041686095.1 Candidatus Aminicenantota bacterium | reverse complement strand
TTTAGCCTTCTGAGTGCATGAATTTGATCCTGGGATATTCACAAGCTGAGGTTGCGGCAGATGCAAGGCGCAGGGTGTGAAGCTGTGGTCCTTCACCGCAAATGCCCTGCAACGCAGCAGATGCCGTGAGATCAGCTTGCCTGTAAGGTAAAATATGTATGCATAAAATAAAAGTCATAGCAAGATTAAACTTAGCGATTATGTTCTTGATGAACAAAACAGAAATAAGAGGATCAATCATGATAAATTTGTATGAAAATGCATACATATTTTATGAATTACCAGGATGTTTGACCCACGGATAGGGGGGAGTTACGCAGGAGCCGAGAAAAACGAAGAAGAATGGCGTTAAAAATCTGAACGGAGCGACAGCCACACCTGAATTTCGTCCTTATCTGGGTTTGTATTTTTTATGAAAAATGATATATTTGTGTAGTAAAACATAAAGATGCAATCATGAACAAGTGGAAAAGACTTAAAGGCTTGATATACTTGGGGATAACACTGATATTGATTTTAGCTGTCTTTATTTTGGTAAGAAATATTGTTTTGGTCCAAATAAAGCACAGAATCCAGTCCTCTATCAATTACAGTCAGCTTTTTTTTTCCACTTTTCCTCCATCATTGATTATTGAGGAAGCTGAATCTTATACCTTAAATCCTTATTTTTCTGCCCGTAAGATTTCAGTAAGACTGTCATTAAAGTCAATTATTTCAAGGGGGAAACCGCTTAATATAATTATTGAAGACCCGGAATTAAGGATCTCTAAGAGAGAAACAGAACAGCCCTCCTTAGGCAAAAAAGGAGGGGACTTTACCATTCCTGTATTTATAGAATCTTTATTTTTAAGGAACGGCAAATTTTCATATGAAACCAGTGGGCTTCGGCTTCATTCTGAAGGAATCAATGCTGTTTTCTCTCAAAACCAAAATAATTTTACCCTTTATTCTAAAATAAAGAAAAACGATTTATTTATAAAAGAGTTTGAGAGGGAAATACAGGGGAATTTATATCTAGCCCTTACAGGAAGAGGAAAGAAGCTTAATTTAAGAAGATTCTACATTAAAGGTCCTGAAGGAATCATAAAAGCAGTTGGGACTATTGATGACATTTTTCAACCCCAAATAGAACTGAGAACATCCAGCTTTATTGACTCTTCTTTGGCTGCAGCTCTTCTGAAGCTTCCGTTTAATTGGAGGGGGGATATTAAGGAAAGAGGAGTCCTGTTAAGAAAAAATCAAGAGGTTTTATACAGAAGCGAATTATCCAGCTCTTCTGTGATATTAAATCAGGTGAATTTAGGAGACGTTAACGGAAAAGTCAGGTACAGCGATCGGAAAGGCGGCGAGGTCGCTCTGACGATTAAAGACGGGACAGGAAGAGATGGTTCCATAAATATTGAATTTGACCAAAAAAGTGTCCGGGGAAGAGTCCGTCAAGTGTCTCTTCAACCTATAGCCAATGAAATTTCTGTACCCTGGCCTATTTATTCTAAGGCTTGGGGTGAATTTTCTTTAAAAAACAAGACGTTGATGGTCAATGCAAATTTCAGGGACAGTACAGAAAGAATCGGCTCCTTTCATTTTCCTCTAAATGGTTCAGCCAGAGTTGAGTGGGATGGTGATGCTAAAGTGAAGTTTTCTTCCTCGGATATTAAATCCAGTTTTGGAGATCTGGAAGTTGATGGGGGACTCAATATTGATCAGGATTTGGATATAACCATTAAAGGCGAGATTAAAGATCTAAAGCAGGCCAGGGAGTTTACCGGGCTGATATTAGAAGAAAATTTTAAGTTTCCTGAAATAAGAGGAAAAGGAGAAGCAGAGATCCGTATTTTCGGTGACTATAATACTCCCCAAGTCAAGTCGGATTTTTCAATGTCAGAGGCAGGATTTGATGAATTCGATGCTAACCTTGTGAAAGGATCTATTGAGCTTATTAAAAAAGATTTTTTTGGAAGGTTTAATGTGGAAGATCCCTCTTTTAGAGGAATAGTGGGTTTGTTTATCAATCCAAATGAAACAAGAGCAGAGGTCCGCTGCTACAGAGGGGAGACAGGAGTGATTCTACCTGGCCTGGATATTTCGCTTCCTATAAAAGGGGAAGGATCAGGAAGTTTTGAGTATAGAGAGAAGAATGAAAGGTCTGAGTTCAGTGGAGTGTTCTCAGGAGAAAAGATGAGCTTTGCAGGTCAGTCTTTATCCAATGTGCGAGGGAGAATAAAAGGAGATGAAGATTCTGTTGAATTTCCTGAATTAGATTTTAATTTATTTGAGGGTGATGTCACGGGAAGCTTAAAGATAAACACATCTATGGAGAGTATTGATGTCGATTTGAAAGGAGAGGAAATTGATTTATCTTCCATAAGTGAGAGTTTGAGAGGGTTTTTTTCTGTTGATCTTAAAGGCAAGGTTGAATTTGGGGAGGACTCGATTCTAGGCACCTATAATATCCAAAACCTCCAGTTTTCCTCAATCAAGGAAACAGGGACCCAAGGTGAAATTAAAATTAATTATGACGAGAATCATATCCGTATGCAAATAGATGGGAATTTCAATCCCGGAGAAAATGAGTTTTTATGGGAGATGGATATTCCTTTAAAGGGCAAGGAAGTTTCAGGAAAAGTAGAGGGCTTTTTCAATAATTTGGATCTTCTTCTTCCCTGGAAAGGCGCTCAGGGAAACATCAATTATTTATTGAATTTAAGAATTCCTTCTGGAAAAACAGAAGTCAAGGGAGTTGTCGATTTTCAGGGTTCTCAGCTTCCTTTCCCCAATTTCCCACATGCTCTGGAAGATTTTTCTGGACTTGTTTTTGTCGACAACAGCCATCTATCTATACGTTCCATCAAAGGCAAGATAGGAGGGGGATCTGTTGAAGCATCCGGTGATATTCATTTAGGTAAATCCGGCATCGAACATCTTGATGTCACAGCAAATGGGAATGAAATGATGCTATCCATTCTAGAAAGGACTCAGGCTATGACTGGCGGGGAGATGAATCTTAAAAAGGATGAAGCTGGATTTGTTTTTAGCGCCGATTTTTTTATAGAGAAGCTGCTGTGGAGAAGAGAGCTGGATGAAGAGATTTCTTTCTCCTCTGAAGTTTATCCTTCTTATTCCCAAGAGCCTGGTTTTTTTGATGAATTGAATCTGGATATCCGATTGAGAGCGGAAAAAAATGCTTGGATAGAAAATTCATTAGGAAGTATCCAGGCAGGCTTTAATTTGAATATTAAAGGAAATGTTTTCAGTCCTGTTCTTCAAGGAGAGATTGAAGCCATTGAAGGAACTGTTTATTTTCAGGACAGAGAGTTTAATCTTCTTCAGGGAAGGGTCAATTTTTTTAATCCAGCCATGATAGATCCCTACATAAATTTTAAAGGAGAAACCTATGTCAAGAATTATCACGTGACTTTTTCCTTGGAAGGCCCTTTAAGTAACCTGAAACCGGAATTCAGCTCCTCCCCGCCTCTTCCTCCAGAAGATGTCCTGGCTCTGCTGGCTTTAGGACAGGCATTCAGACGGACTTATCATTATGACAGAAGCATTGGGCAGTCCACGGCCTCCCTGCTTTCATTCCAGCTTTCAGAGGAGGCCAAAAAAAGAGCAGAGGAGCTTTTCAGTATAGATAGGTTTAGGATCGATCCTTTTATAATGGGTTCTTCTGCTGAGATGACAGCCAGATTAACCCTGGGTAAAAAACTGTCAAGGAATTTTTTCATTCTCTATTCAACCAACCTTGCGGCTCAAAGGGAAGATATTACCCGTATAGAGTGGGAGCTGTCGAATGATTTTTCGATCGTGGGAACTCGAGATGAAATGGGAAGGATTAGTTTTGATGTCAAGATACACAGACGGTTTTAAATTGAAAAAGAGCTTCTGCTTTTCAGTATTTTTCTCAATTTTATGGGTGATTCTTATATTTATTCCCTGTTTGTTTTCTTATGGCCTGAGTGAAAGTCAGGTTTCCATCCAAAGTGTTTATGTGGAGCTGGATGGAGAGCCTGCCGAACCGGAAATCACGGAATTGGTCACAGTCAGGGCCGGAGAAAAACTGTCTTTCTTTAGAATCAGTGAAGTGGTTAAACAGCTCTATAAAACCGGACTTTTTTCTGATATTCAGGTCAAAAGAGAGGGCGAAGAGAGTGCCGAACTCACCTTTATTTTAAAAAGCCAACCTTATGTGCGCAGCATCATTTTTATGGGAAGCGAAAAAATTTCTCCATCTAAATTAAAACAAGAGCTGACTGTCATCAAAGAGGGAGAAACCTTTTATGAGGGGAAGTTGATCGAGGCGACTGAAGAATTAAAGAAAATATTAAGGAGAAGAGGAAAATTCAATCCAAACATAGAAGTTTCTATTAAATCTACTGATGAACCGACCTTGGTGGATGTTTTTTTTGAAATAAAAGAAACAGAAGAATACAGGGTGAAAGATATCATTTTTAAGGGTGATGTGATTTTCTCTGATTATACGCTAAAAAAAGAAATGAACACCCAAATTGGGAATCCTTATAAGAATTCCATTCTCCAAAAGGATATAGAAAAAATAAAAGACCTATACAGCTCGGAAGGTTATCAACGTGTGGAGATAGAGACCGGAGAAAATTTATATGAAAAAGAGAATCTTGTATCATTGGTCTTGAACATAGAAGCTCATGAAAAAATAGAGATTGTGATTGAAGGGGCTGATGTTCCGCTCAGTCTGGTAAAACCTATTTGGGAAACAGGGATTTTTATGGATTGGGGGATTGAGCAGGGAAAGGCTAAAATAATCAAACATATGCGCAAAAAAGGATATCTTTTTTCCAATGTCCGTGGTTCTGTTATCCAAGAAGAGAATAAGATAAAGATCGTTTATCAGGTTTTTCCAGGGGAAAAATATCAAATAAATAATATTATCTTTGAAAGAGTGGAATATTTTAGTCCTGATGAATTGAAGTCACAGTTAGCCATAAGAGAAAATACGCCTCTATTGAGCAATATCACCGGGGATGAGCTGTTTGAACTGCCCTCGGAAATTGAATCCCTTTATGAAGCCCAAGGTTTTCCGAATACAAGAATAGCGTGGAATTTTAAAAGGTATGAAAAGAAAGTTGATGCTGTTTTCTTTATTGAAGAAGGAGTCCAGAATATCACTCAAGAGGTTTCATTTAGAGGGGCAGAAAGTATCAGTAAAGAGCAGCTGTATGAAACCATAGAAACGTTTGAAGGAGGGCCTTTTTATCAACCGAGGATCCAGAAGGATGTGGAAAATCTGGAAAATTTTTATTTGAATTTAGGTTATAGAGGAACAGAGATTAAATCCGTCATTGAAAAACTCGGAGACAATTCTTTTGATGTTGAATTTGATATCAGGGAAGGGCAGAGAGTCAGGATCAAGAATGTCATTATCGCGGGTAATAATATTACGAGAAAAAATACCATTATCCGTGAGGTTCAGCTTCAACCAGGTGATTATGCTCGCTACGAAGAAATAAGGAACACCAAAAGGCGGCTGGAAAATCTGGGTATTTTTACCAAGGTGTTTATTGAAGAGGTCTCTCTTAATCCGGAATGGGAAAATTTGGTCATCAATGTGAGAGAAGGAGAGAGAAATTATGTCAGCTTGGGAGTGGGCTTAGAGACTAAAAACGAACCGCGTTTTTTTCAAGCATGGAACAGCATCATAAGACCGAGAGGAACAGCTGAATTGATAAGAGGAAATATTTTCGGTACAGGAGCTCAATTAAGTGTGGTGGGTCAGATAAGCATTAAAGAAAAAAGAGGAGTGATATCTTGGGAGCAGCCGTATTTATTTGGAATACCCATTGATACTTACTTAAATGCCTGGCTGGAGAGAGAGAGCCGGAAAAGTTACAGTTTTGATCGGAGGGGGATCACTCTATCCGGGATAAGACCTATAGCTAAGGATGAAGATAAAATCTTCATAGTCACACTAAGATTTGCCAGGACTTCCTTGTTTGAATTGAAAGTATCTGAATCAGAAGTGGACAGACAATTTTTTCCTTTTTCCGCCACTTCTATTTCAGGAAGTATTATTTGGGACAAAAGAAGTGATTCTTTTAATCCTGAGAGAGGATATTTTGTTTCTGCAGTCTTAGAATGGGCTTATCCTTTGTTTCACGCAGAGTCAGATTATCAAAAGCTTTTCACGAAATACCAACAGTTTTTTCAGCTCATGCCTAGGGTCACATTCAGTATGACATCAAGATTGGGTTTAGGTCGGGGACGAATGCCTATTCATGAAAGATTTTTTGCTGGCGGGAGCAATTCTTTCCGTGGAACGGCTTTTGATGAATTAGGTCCTCAGGACCCGGGATCGCTTGAGCCTATTGGAGGAAAAGCATTGTTTTTGGTCAATTTTGAGCTGTCCTTTCCTGTTATCTCTTATTTAAAGGATCTCTATGGGGCTGTTTTTTATGATAAGGGAAACGTCTTTTATAAGAGGAGGCAATTCGATTTAAGTGAACTCCAGGATGCCATTGGAGTCGGCTTAAGGTACACCACTCCTTTAGGGCCTGTTCGTTTTGAGCTGGCATGGAACTTAGATGCGCCTGCAGAGAAAAAACAACCTCTTGTAATCATCGCCATAGGTCATGTGTTTTAAGATGTATAAAAAAACAAGAACATCAAAATTTTCATCCCTGTTGATAGTGTTTTTGGTTTTATCTATTCTGAGTTCATTTGGGTTTGGGCTTTCAGAAAGAATAGATGGTTTGGTGGCTGTGGTGAATAATGAAGTAATAACCCTTACGGATATAAGAATTGCAAAAGAATTTGATCTGTATGATTTAAAGGAAGGAACTTCTGATAAATCTTTATACCACTCAGTGCTTGAAAATTTGATCAGCCAAAAACTGGTTCAACAATTCACAGGCAGCGATGTAAATATAAATAAAAAAGAAGTCGATCGATTTATAGAGGATTTAAAGCGAGGATTTGAAGAATCTGGATGGGAAGGGAAACTAGATATTTTTGGCATGACCATCGCTGACCTGAGAGATTACTGTGCCCGGTATTTATCCTATAAAAAAATCATAACAGAAAGATTCAATCGATCTGTGGTGGTCAGCCTCAAAGAGATGGAGGAATATTATGATCAGGTGTATGTTCCTGAACAGGAAGCTAAAGGAGAAACCCTTGAGCCGATGGTGGATATACTTCCTGAAATAGAGTCAGAGGTTAAAGAGAGAAAAACTCAAGGTCTAGCTGAAGAGTGGATAGAGAGCTTGAAGAGTCAAGCGGAAATTCGGATTTATCTGGATAAATATATGGATTTTTTTCAAAAAAAATGAAAAGGCTAAATCTTCAAAGTCGCTGAAGTTCCCAGTATTCATTTTTAAATAGAAAAAGAAAATGAAAGGATAAAATATGAAAAGGTTGGCTTTTTTGTTTCCGGGGCAGGCCTCACAGAAAGTGGGCATGGGCAAGGAATTTTATGAGACTTCGTCTTTGGCAAGGGAGATTTTCTCTAAAGCTGATGAAGTCCTTGACTATAAAATCTCAGAACTTTGTTTTAAAGGACCTGAAGAAGAACTGACTCTTACTGAGAACACTCAGCCCGCCCTTCTGGTAGTGAGCACCATTGCCTTTCAACTATTAAGAATCAATCCCCTCCTTGCAGCAGGGCATAGTTTAGGAGAGTATTCTTCTCTGGTGGCTGCTGAATGCCTGAGTTTCGAAGATGCTTTGATGCTGGTCCATAAAAGGGGTAAATACATGCAGGAGGCAGTTCCTGTGGGCACAGGAGCTATGGCAGCTGTGTTGGGAGCATCCTATGAAAAAGTTGAGAAAGCATTAAAGGACATTCAGACAGGAGTGGTGGAAATCGCTAACTGGAACAGCCAAAACCAGATCGTGATCTCTGGAGAAAAAGAAGCGGTACAAAAGGCAGTGGATTCCATAGAAGCGCCTAAGGCAGTTATGCTTCCTGTCAGTGCCCCTTTTCATTGTAAGCTGATGATGAGCGCGCAAAAAAAATTATCCTATGACCTTGATCAGGTTGAATTTAAAAAGCTTAAGTTTCCCATTATCACAAATGTCGACGCTGAGATCATAACAGATGGGGATTCGGCGAGAGAAGCTTTGAAAAAACAGGTCAGCCACGGAGTTCAGTGGTACCGTTCCATGAAGATTCTGGAAAAAAAGAAAATAGATACTATAGCTGAGCTAGGATCAGGAAATGTTCTGAGCGGGCTTATGAAAAGGATTTCCCGCCCATGGAAGCCGCGGCCCAACATATTGAATGTTGAGGATAACCAGACTTTGCAAAAAGCCAAACAGGTTCTTGGAGTCGATTAGCTGGATTAAGGGATGATTTTTCCCACGTTTTCAGCCACCACAGCGGGTTTTTTCTTCAGCCGGGATGCTTGTTGGGCAGAAGTTTCTCCGCTCAGCACTAGAAAGAAATCACATCCCAATCGGTTGGCCAGCTCCATGTCTGTGTATATTCTGTCCCCGACCATGGC
>JAWLEN010000015.1:18270-34834 GCA_041686095.1 Candidatus Aminicenantota bacterium | reverse complement strand
GTACCCGGTTTTTTGCCCGGTTTTTTGCAACTTTAAAATCGCTGTTTGAGTTAATATAATGAAACTGCTGTTAAAACCACCCAATAAAGGAGTCTGATAGTGAAAAAAATCAATCAAGGAGTGCTATTTTGTTTTATGCTTTTTTTGTTAGCTTTCTCTTTCTCCTTCTCCCAGGAAATCGAGACTAAAGACGGAGTCAAATTCATCCACAACACTGAGAAAAGTCTAAAAAACAGCTCTGCGAATATCTCTTTAGAACTCATCAATACACTAGGAGACATCAACACATCGGATGAAAACCTCGCCTTTTATCTTCCCGAAGACATTGTTTTTGACGGGGAAGGCAATATCTATATTCTTGATTCAGGAAACCACAGGGTCCAGAAATTCAATCCGGATTATGAATATGTCACCACCCTAGGAAGACAGGGTCAGGGACCCGGAGAATTCTATCTCCCCTCGTCCCTGGATATAGACCAAAACAACTATCTTTATGTCTCAGATCCTCAAAATAAAAGGATTCAGGTACTCAAGCCGGATGGAACCGAACACAAGACCATCAAGTTCCCAACAGAACAGGTGGGGTCGATAAGAGTACTTAACTCTGGAAACATCATCATGAATCCAACCAAAGGTTTTATGATGATTCCTCAATCCGAGAAAAAAGAGCTCCCCAAACTGATCAAAGTCTTTGATAAGGAAGGAAATCTGGTCCAAGAATTCGGTGACCGGTTTGATTTCAAACACACGCTGTTAAACCATATGGGAAACCAGTATGAATTTTCTGTGGATGAAGATGATAACGTCTATCTGACATTTTCACACCAAAACCGAATAGAAAAATATTCTCCTGAAGGAAAGCTTTTATGGAGAGCGGACCGGCCTTTGAACTACAGTATGGAGCCTCCTAAGAACAAAGGAAAGATGGAACAAAAAGGATCAAGCCGTACAGTATTGATGCCGAAAATGAACCAATGCTGCGAGGGAATTTCTGTGGATGATAAAGGAAGAGTCTGGGTGATCACTCTAAATAGACAGCTGGAAAAAGATGAACAAGTGAGAAGACAAATGGGCATGCAAATATCAAACGGACAGCGCTCCATGTCTGTGAAATTGATGGGAAATACAGAGCAGACCAAAACCGATGCCTATGCGCTTGAGATCTTCAGCCCCCAAGGTATTCTCATTCAAAGAATTCCATTGGATCATTTTGTAAATAAAATCCATATCCACAAAAATCACGTGTTTCTTTTAGATAAAGAGCGGGGAACCAAGTACTATGAATACAAAATCATAGAAAATTGAATCTCCTTCTAAATCCAAGTTTAGTCAAGGGGCCAAAATTGATTGTCAAACCAGATTTTTTCCTTAAGGTCATTATCGATTCGAGCCAGCATCATCATATGACCCTTTTCCCAATCCCTGAGCCATTCAAAAAGTTTTTCTTCGTCTTCGGACTGAGCCCCTTCAGCATGTTCTGAATAATATTTAACAGAATTTTTTTCAAATTCGAGCGCTGCTGAAATAACCGCAGCTTCATATCCGGCTCCGGAAACATTTTCTTTGATGATATCAGTTAAAACCGCTTCCGAAGTTTCTGCATGGGTATCTTTAATATCTGAGATATCAAAACCTTCTCCTTTGGAAATTCGGGAGAACTGTTTGTTCAAAACATCAATGTGTTTTCCTTCTTCTTTTGCCAGCAAACTGAAAAGATCCCTAACTTCTTTCACTTTAGATGATTCAATCACAGACATATAAAGAGCTTTTCCTTTGTGTTCTAAAAGAATGGCTCCTTTTAAGATCTCAAGCAGTTTATTTTTTGTCATGCCTCCTCCTTCATCTTTTATGACGATCAAGCTGCATATCAATCACTCTCATGATTGCAAAATGATCTAATGATCTAAGTCAAAACTCAGATCCTTCAGAGGAACCCATCTCTCCTGTTCCCATGCAAACACATTTTCAGCATAGATATTGGTGAGCTCCTGGAGGGAGATGTCCTCTCCGGCCTTTTCGCATAATTGAGAATAGATTCTTCTAAGGCCACTGCTAGGTATGATATCCATCAATTCTAATTGATTGCTGAAAACATATTCAAATCCAATACAATTGTTTTCATACTCAATGTCCCAAGGAAACACATAAATATGAAACAAATTTTTATCTGAATGATCAAAAACAGCAAAGATATAAGTTTTGGCCAATTCTTCGAAAGGATTGGCTTTTCTAAATCGGATATAGGCGATCTGATTTCCTGGCTCAGCTTCATCAGCAACGTATTTCTGGAGCAAATATTTGAGGTGCTGGTATTCTGGTTCAATGCGGTTCGGCGGGCAGACTCCTTTGAAATTTTTTATAGGCAAAACACCCAGAACAGCCTCGCCGTTGAGAAGATTGTTAGTGGCTCCAAAAAGAATTTCATCAGTTCCATCTTGATTTAAATCAAGAGGAAATAAAAAGGATACATGACCTGTGTGAATGTATTCGTTTAAAAGATTACCATTGAGGTCATAACTGACTATGACCACCAGAAACCGG
Organism: Candidatus Aminicenantota bacterium; assembly: GCA_041686095.1. Classification (GTDB taxonomy): domain Bacteria; phylum Acidobacteriota; class Aminicenantia; order Aminicenantales; family Aminicenantaceae; genus WJMT01. The sequence continues at coordinate 32,293 of JAWLEN010000015.1, read as the reverse complement.
GTTCTGTGGCGCCAGGCGGTCATGATACATGTTTCTTTCTTTAGGTGAGCGAACCTACTGAGTATGGGATAGAAGTTTGACCTCAGCAAAAGGCCTCTAAAGCTTTGGTCATTGATAATGCTTCTCTGCCAGATTCTTGAACCATCATTGTCAAACAAGGTCAAATAAAATCGATTAGTCTCATGGTCATACTCTTTGGCTATGACCTCATTGGCTTGGTCATTATCTATATCAAAGAAATCTAAATTGGTTTCAGCCTCATTTTCTTCTGCCCCGATAGGAACATCACTCTCGATATAGCTCCAGATGACTTTTCCTGATTCATCTCTTATGTGCACATTTTTATCTTGGATAAAAGCTGTTTCAGGATTGGGTAAAGGAGAAATATAAAAATCATATTGATTGTTATTTGATAGAAAAAAAATCCAAACCAGAACAAAAACAACCGCAGCTGCTAATATGACAGAGGCGCTCAAAATGATCTTTATCTTTGTTTTTTTTGCTGGTTGTGAGGAAGGCCTCTTTCTCAGCCATTTTTCAATCTCATCTACAGAAGCATAAACTGTTCTTTTATTCGCATCCCCTATTCTGTGAAGGGGGAAATCTAACTCTTGCTCCCATAAATAAACATTTCTCTCACTGACATTCAGGTAATCAGCAATAGCCTTGACTCCAAAAATATATTTCTGGGAGAGAGATCTCTTTTTTTCCTTCTTTTTCATCTTATCGGCATTTATTCTCTTCCGTTTCTCTTTTTACCTTATCTCAAAAAAGATTAGTGTTACTAATAATAAAGTAATAATATTTTTCAATCAATCAGAAAATTAAAATCACATCACTTTTCTGATATAATAAATATATCTATTCCATGACAAAAATCATTTGCACAATTGGTCCGGCCAGTGAAGATAAGGAAATCAAGCATCAAATGGCTCAAAACGGGATGGCTGTAGCCCGTCTCAATTTTTCCCACGGTTCTCACTCACAACACATAAAAAACATCAATCAAATCAAAAAAATAAACAAAGAACACAGAACCCATATCAAACTGCTTCAAGACCTGGAAGGATTTCGTATCAGGGTAGGAAAACTTCCGGGAAACAAACCTATAAAATTAAGGGAAAATCAAATAGTCTTCCTCAAGCCAGTTTCATGTGATTTTCAATCTGAAAAGCAAACCATCATCCCTTTTGATTATCAAGGAGATTTGAATCAAATCAAACAAGATTATGAACTGTTTATTGACGATGGAAATATTCTATTAAAAGTTCTTTCCCCTTCTCAAGATCATATCAAAACTCAAGTAATCCTTCCTGGAACAGTAAGAAATTATAAGGGAATCAATATTCCAGAGCTGAACATAAATCATGACCACTTAACCGAAAAAGACAAGCAGGATATCCGTCTCGGTATCCAACATGAGGTTGATTTCATGGCCCTGTCTTTTGTCAGCAGCCAACAAAATATGATTCGTCTCAGAGAATTTGTAACTCAGCATCAGTATGACTGCAAACTGATTGCTAAGATTGAAAACAGAGAAGGACTCAATAATCTGGAAAGCATACTGGATGAATCTGACGGAATCATGATTGCCAGGGGGGATCTGGGAGTTTCCATTCCTATTTATGAAGTTCCGGTCATGCAAAAACGCATCATCCGTCTCTGCAACAAGCGAAACAGGATAGCCATCACAGCCACCCAGATGCTTGAATCAATGAACCAGCAGCTCAGACCGACTAGAGCTGATGTGTCAGATGTGGCTAACGCGGTTTTGGATGGTTCTGATTATGTCATGCTGTCCGGAGAAACTGCAGTGGGCAAATATCCTGTTGAAACAGTTAAAATGATGAAAAAGATCATTGATTTCACTCTTGAGAACTTAAGCTAAGGTTCTTCAAGCTCTGGATCCTAGGGATCAGAATAGATTTATAATTGTTCCTTTATTTTTGTATCAACTGTAAAAAGGTTTTAGGTATCTCCCACAGAAAAGGATTCTGGATGGGATAAAATCAGGGGGAGTTTGGTGTTGCGTGTTTTGACGGTTGATCTTTCACAAAAAGCAGAGGGAACACAATGTCACTCAGACAGCAGGGAATCCAGACAGCCAAGAATAAAAATACGAATACAGCGATATAAGAAAACCAACTCATAGACACTCCCACGGCCATGAGAATGTGAAACAGGGAAGACCAGGTGCTGAGCAGGACATGACCGGCATGAGGGACCTTTGTGGTTGGCTTGAAATAAGCGAATATAATGCCCACAATGGCAAGGGGATTGACCAGCCACCATTTTTCAATAAATCCAATATGGATTTCTCGATGGGGCATATTTAGTAAAGTTTCTCCTAAGAAAGGAATGATTGAATCACTAATAGTGGCGATGCCAATAGAACCAATATAACCTATCAAAAATAAAATCCATAGGTTGCATCGGCCTTTGATACACTTTTTGGTGAATCGTCCGCAGGTATGAAGTTTGTAAATAGATGCCGTGACCAGGGCACTGAGAACCACATGAATGGGATGAAGAACATAAAATATATTGTAAGAGATGTTTTTTGGCATTTTTAACGAAACGAAAATGATCAAAATTCCAGTCAATGCCCCAAAACTGGTAAAAGGTATATGCTGTTTGAGTTCTTTTGAAATATGTTGGATCATGTTTCGATCTTTTTTATATTAAGAAGAATACAGAAATGAAACTTATCCTGTCAAACTTATTCGGCTTGAATAATCCAGGTTAATTAGTCATTCTTGAAAATATCTTGCAGATCTTTGTTAAGAAAATAATAGTAAGTGCTTCGTCTTTTTTTATGAATATTTCAAGTTTTTAAAAATTATGTATAATAACAAAATCTCTATGAGGAGTTCTCAATGGCAAAAAAGATAAAAAAAATCATCCATGACCATTCTTCTTAAAAAGGATTTAACGGAGCTTATTTCTTCTCCATCTCTATGGAATCTCGCACTCCATCTGCAGTTTCCCAATATCCGCTCATTTTATTCCCGCTCACTTCAAGAGTAATCCAAACTGTCATGTCCTGATATCCGTCAAAAATGTTGAAATTGAAACTCAGGGTCCCGTCCTCATAGCTCACATCACTAGCTTCCACACCCGGCACCATTCCAAAATCATCTGAAACGGTTACCTTGTGCTCACCCTCTACTTTCTCAATATTCAGAGTCAGGCCATCCTCTCCTTGTTCTGGAACATATGTTTTCCCAACCCATGTTCCTGTAATGTCTCCCTCTTGGCAAAGCAATCCAGCTGGAAATAACATAATAATGAAAGAGGATAGAGCAAAAAACGCTGATAACTTTCTCATCTGTCTCTCCTTTTTATAGATATCTCTTTTTTATCCATTATATTATACGATCTTATTTTTGAAAAGTTCCTAGATTGAACTATTCATAAAAAAATGGCTGCGCTTTCAATAGTTTGATTCCTTATGATATTTTCACTTTGACTCATATTTTTTTTTATGATATTCACTATAAAAAGGTTTATATGGAGGGAATTCAATGAAAAAAATGACAGCCGTTGTGGCCTTAATGGCCGTATTTTCTCTCGCCATCTGCTTTATTCTTCTCGGTTCTATTTCAGTCGAACTCATGGCATCACTGGGAATCAATGAAGCTCAATTAGGCACACTGGTCATGGGTCTCTTTCTGACCAGCTGCATTGTCCAGCTCATCATCGGTCCCTTGGTGGACAAACTCGGTTACAAGCCTATCGCTATTGTGGGATTTGTGGTCACCAGCGCCAGTCTGTTTTTGCTTGCTTTTGCCGGAAGCTTTGGATTGGCTCTTTTTGCCTGCATTCTGCTGGGAGTGGGTGCCATGTCCTTGAATACAGTTGGAAACACTCTCATTCCCGTGGTTCTGTTTAAGGGAGAGGATCCAGCCAGAGCCAGCAATTTTGGTAATGCGTTTTTCGGCTTAGGATATGTGATCACTCCTTTTTTGTTTGTTTTTTTCCTTAATAATTTGAACTTAACCTACAGCACCTCACTCTCTATTCTGGGAATATTGGTGGCGGTTTTTCTTGTTTTTGCTCTCTCTACCTCTTATCCTCAAGTGGCCACAGGATATAAACTCTCAATGGCATTCAAGGTCCTGGGAAAAGGAGCGGTCCTGATTGCGGCGTTGGCTCTGTTCTGCTACATGTCCCTTGAGATCTCCATGGGCACCTGGATCCGAAAGCTGATGGAACAGCTTTTTGGTGAAAACAATGATCCCAAAGCGGCTTTTCACGCCGGATTGGTGCTGAGTCTTTTTGGTGTGGCCATGATGCTGGGACGTTTTCTCTCCTCTGCAGTGAAGAACCTCACAGCTATCGGAACCAAAGTCATCTCTGTCATGGCTTTGATTTCATTAGGTGCCATTGTGCTTATGATATTCACCAACACTCCTGCTCTGGCTATCATTGCTATCATCATTGCCGGATTGGCTTTTGCGCCTATATTCCCAACTATTGTGGGAGTGACCTTTGCTAAATTCGATCCCAGTCTTTATGGAAGCATTTTCGGTATTATCTTTGCCGTGGGATTACTAGGAGCCACCTTTGTTCCAAAGTTTATTGGAAACCTGAGTGTAGGCCAAACCGTTCAACAGAGCCTTCCCATCGCTGCGATTATGGCAGGAATTCTATTTATTTTAGCCATCGTCATGAGATTAACCGGTAAAAAGAAAGCCTGAAAATAATCCTTATCTAGAAATCCATGTTTGCCGGTTCATAAAACTCTTTTGGATTCTTGCACGAGGGACATTTGGGCGGCGGCTCTTTTCCTTCCATCGTGTAACCGCAAACACTGCATTTCCATTTGATGGGTTTTTCCCTTTTGAAAACTGTTCCATTCTGAACCATTTCTAAAAGTTTCTGATATCTTTTTTTATGATTCTCTTCGATTTTTGCTATCTGCTCAAACAATATGGCTGCTTTTTTGTTGCCGTCCTCTCGCGCTTGTTTGGCAAACTGAGGATACATATTCACTGTTTCATAATGTTCGCCCTCAATAGCCTGTTTGAGATTTTCTTCAGTTGACCCCTGTCCTCCCATCAACTTGAAGTGATCTCTGGCATGCTCCATCTCATTCGCAGCGGTTTCTTCGAATATTTTGGCGATGTAATGATAGCCTTCCTCTTTAGCTTTTTCAGCAAAATAGGTATACTTATTTCTTGCTTGGGACTCGCCAGCAAAGGCTTCCTCAATGTTTTTTTTGGTTTGACTCATTCCTGTTCCTCCAGTTTTTTTCTGTTGTTTTTAAATATTTAATGTTGATTTCTGATCCTTTTTTCATCATCATTATGAATGAATAATGAATTTCTCCTCTTACACTGCATGATTTTAATCTAATACTTGACAATTTCTACATAAATTATAGGATAAAAGAGGCAGAATATCAAATTTAAAGGCAAAAAAACATGAATCTTAACCAAAACAAAATAAAAGATGTCTCCATTGTTATCTGCGGCGCTGCAGGCCAAGGAATCAAAACAGTGGAGAATCTTTTGGTCCATAACTTTAATAATTCAGGCTACCATGTCTTTTCCACTAAAGAGTATATGTCCAGAGTCAGAGGAGGAACAAATTCTGTTTCCATCAGAGTTTCCTCTCAAAAAGTGGCGGCATTGAAAGACCGGATCGATATCCTCCTCCCTCTTCATTCCGAAGCACTTGACCATCTTGATAAGAGAATATCTTCAGAGACTATTGTGATTGGAGATAGAGAAAAGATCTGTAAAGAATGTCCACCTCAAATAAAAAAATTCATTGACGCACCTCTTGCAGACATGGCTGAAGACATTGGGGGGAAAATATTTATCAACATCATTGCCGCAGGAATCATAACCGGCGTTCTGGGATTCAACTTAGATCAAATAAAAAAAGATGTGAAGGACTTTTTCTCCCAAAAAGAAAAACAGATTGTGGAAAGAAACATCCAGGCCGTGAGTCAAGGATATTCTTACGGAAAAGATTTTTCTGATAAACAAGATATTTCTTTTGATCTAAAACCTTCATCCGATATTAAAAAACAGGTGCTTATCAATGGTGCTGAAGCTGTGGGTTTCGGTGCTCTGGCCGGAGGTTGTGATTTTCTCTCCTCCTATCCTATGTCCCCTTCTACTGGAGTTTTGGTTTTTATCTCCCAGCATGCTCATGAATTTGAAGTAGTGGCTGAGCAGACTGAAGATGAAATAAGCGCTATCAATATGGCCTTGGGAGCCTCGTATGCCGGGGCAAGAAGTCTGGTCACAACATCCGGAGGAGGCTTTGCTTTGATGGGTGAAGGAATCAGTCTTGCTGGAATGATTGAGACGCCCATAGTGGTTCATGTGGCACAAAGACCCGGACCAGCCACAGGGCTTCCCACACGCACAGAACAAGGAGACTTGGAACTGGTCATGCATACTGGACATGGAGAATTCCCTAGAGTGATCTTAGCACCAGGTAAACTGGAGGATGCTTTTTTTCTCACCCAAAAAGCTTTTGACTTAGCGGATAAATACCAGATTCCTGTATTTATACTGACAGACCAATTTCTTATAGATTCCTACACTAATATTCCAGCCCCTGACTTCCAAAGCATCCAGATAAAAAAACACATCATCAAGACTCAAAAAGATTATAAGCGAAGCCTTATAACCAGAGACGGCATATCCCCCCGCGGTATCCCGGGATATGGAGAAGGGCTGGTGGGAGTGGACAGCGATGAGCATGATGAATATTCTCACATCACTGAAGACCTGGATCTGAGAACAAAAATGGTGGAGAAAAGACTCAAAAAAATGGATAAAATCAAGGGAGAAGCTATCCCCCCCGAACTCATCGGCCCTAAAAATTATAAAAACCTTATCATGGGATGGGGATCCACCTTCTATGTGATCAAAGAAGCTCTGGAACTCCTCGAACTCAAAAACACAGCTTTTCTTCATTTCAAACAAGTCTATCCCCTTCCAGATGAAACCAAAACTTATTTAAAAAAGGCAGACATAATTGTGATGGCTGAAAGCAACGCCACTTCTCAATTCGGGAAATTGATCAAACTTGAAACCGGAATTGAAATCAACAAAAAAATCTTAAAATACAGCGGACTGGCTTTTTCGGTCGAAGAAATGGCAGAGAAAATCAACCATTTACTGAAACAGGAGGCGTGACATGAAAAAAAATACCTATGATATGGGCGATATTGATGTGGCATGGTGTCCGGGATGCGGGAATTACAGTATCATCAAAAGCCTTAAACACGCTCTTGCTGAACTGGGAATTCCTCCCAAAGATCTGGTGATAGTATCTGGGATCGGCCAGGCTGCTAAAATCCCCCACTACTTCAAAACTCACTTTTTCAACGGACTTCACGGGAGAGCTCTTCCTCCAGCCACAGCCATTAAGGCTGTCAATCCCCAACTGACCGTCATCGCAGAAAGCGGAGACGGAGATATGTACGGAGAGGGAGGAAATCATTTTATTCATGCCATACGCCGCAATCCAGATATCACCAACATCATTCACAACAATATGATCTATGGACTGACCAAAGGACAAGCCTCTCCGACCAGCCAGTTTGGTTTTAAAACTCCGATTCAGACCAAAGGGGTCATCCTGGAACCGTTCAATCCTTTAACCTTAGCCATTTCTCAAAATGCCTCCTTTGTGGCGAGGGCTTTTGCAGGAGATGTGAAAGAAACAAAAGAGATCATCAAAAAAGCCATCCAGCATAAGGGTTATGCCCTGGTAGACATTTTTCAACCCTGCGTCACATTCAATAAAGTCAACACCTTTAAATGGTTTAAGGACAACACCGCTTATCTTGATGACTCTTATGACCCCAGCGATCGAAAATCAGCCTTTGAAAAAGCTCTGGAAACCCATCCTTTGCCTTTAGGAGTGATTTATACCAGCCCCAAGAAGAACACCTATGAACAGAACACGGGACTTTATGTTAAAGACAAAAATCCCCTTGTATTCAGGAATCAAAAAAGAAGTCAAAAGCTCCAGCAGCTGATCAACCGATTCTAACTCCTTTTTAAATCCAGTTTATGAGCTTGAGTGATTACAAGGGAATTCATTCATACCGCAGCAAGCCAGCTGGATGTTGAATCTTTTTTCCACTCTTTCTGTTCTTTATGATAAGATGTCCTATATTTTTTAGAGTTAAGGAGCGGTCCCATGCTCAAAATTTCACATCTATCCAAATCATTCGGCAAGGTTCAGGCGGTGGATGATGTCTCTCTCGAAGTGAAGGAGGGAGAAATCTTTGGATTCTTAGGTCCCAACGGAGCTGGAAAAACCACCACCATCTCCATGATCGCAGGTCTCCTCACTCCTGATTCCGGAACCATTCAAATTGATTCCATGGATATTCGTAATTCACCACAGGAAATCCGAGGAATCATGGGCGTTGTCCCTCAAGATATGGCTTTTTACGAAGAGCTGACCGCCAAAGAAAACCTCCGGTTCTGGGGACAACTCCAAGGAATGTCAGGCAAGGAGTTAGATCAAAAAATCCATTACTATCTGGATAAAATCGGACTTAAAGGCAGGGAAAATGAGCCCCTGAAAAAATATTCCGGCGGTATGAAACGCCGCATCAATCTTATCATCGGTCTGATCCACAGCCCCCGTCTTTTGCTTCTGGATGAACCCACTATCGGTATTGATGTACAGACTAAAATAAACATTTTGGATTTGATCCGGGAAGCCTCCACCGGAGGAACCACGGCTGTTTACACCACCCATAACCTGGTGGAAGCTGAAGAACTCTGCGACCGCATCGCTATCATGGATAAGGGAAAAATACTGGCCTTAGGCACTTTGAACGAACTTATCCAAATCGTTGGAGAAAAGGACATTGCTCTTATTCAAGGAGAATTCAGTGCAGACCAAGCCCAACAGATCGTTACCAAAGAGAAAGGTATTGATGTCATCACCATGAAAGACGGTTATCTAGCCATATCCCTGGATGCTTCAAAAAAAGTTCCAGGTCTCATGGAGAGTTTTTTCAACTCAGGAATCAGCATTAATGACATCTCTCTCAAACAGCCCAACCTGGAAAGCGTGTTTCTTAAACTAACCGGAAAGGAACTCCGCGAATGAAACGTGTTTTTCTATTGATTGGAAAAGACTTCAAGCGCAAATGGAAAAATCCGGTAGTTATCATCGGTTTCCTGCTTATTCCTATCCTTTTCACTTTTATTTTTGGATTCATTTTCGGATCTTCTCAAGAAAATGTCCTTCCCACCATCAAAGTCCTCTCGGTTGACCTTGACAAGAGTTTGGTGTCTCGGTTGTATCTAAGTTCTTTGACACAGGGCGAACTGAAAGATATGATCCATCTTCAAGCTGTTCCAAGTGAAGATGAAGCACGGTCTCTCTTGGACAAAGGAAAAGCTTCTGCCCTCATTATCATTCCTTCCAAATTCGGTGAAAAAGTTTGGAGCGGAGATCCTGCGGAAATCACACTGATTAAAAATCCTTCAGAACAGTTTCTCCCTCAAATCGCTGAAGAAATCACTGAGACCACCTCTCTTGTTTTCTCTGCCTTACTGCAGATCTTTTCTGAAGAAATAAGCCAGATCAAAGCGCTCTCAGAGCAGATAGATGCCTCTGATCAAATCATATCTGACCTTTCTATCATGATAAAGGACCGTATAGAGGGGATTGAAAAATATGTTTTCCCGCCTGTAGTTTCTATAAAACAGGTGACCCGAGAAAAAGAAGTGGAGATAGAAGATGCAGGATATTCGATCCATAGTTATATTTTACCTGCTATATCCATCATGTTTATTCTTTTCATCTGCAACATTGTTTTCGAAGACCTTCTAAGGGAAAAAGAAAAAGGGACGCTTCTCCGGATGACTATTTCGCCCCTTCGGATCAGTGAATTTATTTGGAGTAAAATTCTCACTTCCGCCTTGATCGGGATTTTCTGTACATTATTTTTAATTGGATTAGGATCCATTCTGTTTTCCATTGACTGGGGCCGGCCGGGCATCCTTTTGATCATCATCCTGTCCTTGAATATCTTGATCGCTGGGTTCATTGCTTTTCTTTACACTTTTATCCGAACCGAACGTCAGGCAGGTGCTTTGATGTCTTCTGTGATCGTGGTTATGGCACTTCTAGGTGGGAGTATGACCCCTATTTCAAATTTCCCTCCTTTTGTTCAAAAGATCTCTCGCTTCACTGTCAATTATTGGGGGTTGGAAGCTTTCAAGAAAAATATCATAGGAGACTCTGTACCCCAAATCTGGGTGATTGTTTTTGGGATGTTGATTATGGGTCTTCTGCTCTCTATAGCCAGCTCTTTTCTGCTTAAAAATAAATTAAAAAAAGGATTGTATGGATGAGACTCTGGACCATTGCCTTGACTGACATGAAAATCGCTTTGAAGGACAAAATGTTTTTCATGTGGGTGCTGGTTTTCCCCCTTCTTTTCGCCTTTCTTTTTGGGATGGCTTTTAAAAGCCCATCCCCGACAGCTTCCAAAGCCGATCTCAGTATTCTGGACCAAGACCATGGAGTCCTATCCAAAGCTCTCATTGATGAATTGAAGCACCAAAGATATGACGTCAATCTTGTTGAGGATAAAAATGAGGCTGAAATCCGAACCCTCATTATTCCTCCTGAATTCTCAGAAAAAATCATCAAGGGGGAAAAAGTAGAGCTGATTCTGGAAAAAGAAGCCGAAAGCAATATGGAAGCTGGTCAGGCCGTCTATGCCCATATTTTGCGAGGAGTGATCAAAACCATGGCAAGACTGATCCAATTGGCTCCAGAAAATCTACAGGTTCTTGAAAATCAATTCAGTGAGACGTCCTTAAAAGAATTGATTTCTGTTAAAGTCAAGCAGGCCGGAAAATTGAAAACCATTCCCTCTGGATTCAATCATTCTGTGCCTGGAATCACAGTCATGTTTCTTCTGTTTACCGTTCTTATGTACGGAGGAATCAATCTGTTGGAAGAAAGACGTCAGGGTCAATTGGAACGGATTATTTTAACTCCAGCCACTTACACAGACCTTATTGGCGGTAAATGGCTCAACCGCGTCATGATCGGGATGCTTCAGATCACTCTCATGTTCCTGGCGGGCCGTTTTTTGTTTGGAGTTTATTTGGGAGAGTCAATCCCAGCTCTTTTTCTGGTCTCTCTCTTTTTCTGTGGGAGCATAGCAGGACTGAGCATCCTTTTCGGATGTCTGATACAAAAAGAAGAAATCCTGATCGTACTCAATATCCTGGTCGCCAATCTCATGGCAGCTCTTGGAGGATGCTGGTGGCCGTTAGAACTGGTTCCCAAAGGTCTGCGCACAGTCTCTTTTATATTCCCTACTGGGTGGACCATGGATGCTTATCACAAGTTGATTTCTTTTGGATACGGATTCCAAGAAATCCTTCCCCACATTGGCTTTCTGGCTCTTTTCAGTTTGGTGTTTCTTTTCCTGGCTGTTAAATTTTTCAAACTCCGCTAAATTTGGAGGATTCAGTTTTGTTTTTTATTCAGTGCGGAGGACATCCGCAGGATTTTTAAAGGCCGCCCTGAAACTTTGAAAACTTATAGTGATTAAAGCTACTGCTAAGCTGCCCACAAAAGTCAACACAAACACCCATAGACTCAATTCATTTCGATAAGCATAATTTTGAAGCCACTTTTGAATGACAAAATAAGCCAAAGGCCAAGCAATCACATTTGCAACTACAACCAGGACAGCCATGTTTTTAACAAACATAGCCAGTATATCAGGTACTGTGGCTCCCAACACTTTCCGGATCCCGATTTCCTTGGACTTCTGTTGAGCTGTATAGGCAGAAAGACTGAACAAACCAAGCAGTGCAATACAAATCGCAAGCACAGAGAAATAAAGAAAGATCCTCTGGAACCGCTCTTCAGATTTGTACAGCCGGTCAAAAGCATCATCCAGAAAAAAGTATTCAAAGGGAAGAAGAGGCGAAAACTCCTTATACACTTTTTTTATATCTTTTAAAGTTCCCGGAAGATTGGTGCTGCTGAGCTTAACAGACAGATAATCAAATCGATTCTCCCAGGGATTGCTGGTGATAATCAGAGGACCAATGTCATGATGAAGAGTGGAGAACTGAAAGTCTTTGACCACTCCAATCACTTTCCATTCACCGTGACGGCTTATAGTCTTTCCTACAGGATTTTCCCATTCCAATTGTCTGGCCAGGGTTTCATTTATGAGATAAGCCTCTTTATCAGTAGAAAATTCTTTATTGAAATTTCTGCCCTTTATGACCTCAATCTCATAGGTGTCTAAAAAGTGCTCATCAATGTCTAAAGCATGAAACATAAGTGAAGAAGTGTATCCTTCTGGCACATAGCCGTTTCTGGTGAATCCTTGGTGAGGCACATCTGATGAAGCACTGACATGGGTGATCCCTGGAAGGGACAACAGCTTCTCTCTCATCTCCTCTGTCTGAGCCCCCAGCTCTTCACCAAGAAGATTGATTACAAGCATGTTTTCCTTCTCGTATCCCAGCTCTGCTTTTTTTATAAATCTAATTTGATTTTGGATAAGAAAAGTGCAGATGATCAGAGTGATGGATATGGCAAACTGAAAAACAACCAGAAAATCCCTAAATTTTCTTCCCACCCCTCCTCTTTCTATCTCCCCCTTAAGAGTTTTTGCAGGTTGAAAGGAAGAGAGGAAAAAGGCAGGATAAATACCTGCCGTCACTCCCACCACGAGAACAAGTGCCAAAAGACCCAATAAACTCAGAGGATTGACCATACTGAGGATATTCAGGTCTTTATTCAAGAGCTGACTGTATATTGGAGTAAAAAGAGAAACAAGAGAGGCTCCCAGAAGAAAAGCCAAGGCTGTTAAAAAAACAGATTCTCCCAAGAACTGTCTGATCAAGTTTCCCCGGTTGGCCCCCACAACTTTTCTCAATCCCACCTCCCGGGCTCTTCGGGCTGCCCGAGCTGTGGTGAGGTTGACAAAATTAATACAGGCGATGAGCAGGATAAACACAGCCACCACCGTGAATGTGTAAAAATTAATCAACGAAACCTTAGAGCCCGGATCAAAATAGAAATGAATTTTCTTTAAAGGTTGAAAATAAACCTCATTTTTCCATCCGTAAGAAGCGATCCGCTCATTGATATGACGCCACATGAAATCCGGCAGTTTCTTCTCCAGCTGCTCAGGAGAGACTCCCTCTTGCAGCTTCACATAGGTTATGTACTGATTACCCCCATTCCAGCCCAGATGAAGGTTGGGCAGCTTATAAAGAGTGGAAAACGATACCAATGTGTTGAACTGTATGCTGGAATTTTCAGGAGGATTTTCCACCACTCCTGTGATCTGGTATAAATTTTCAGGGCCGATTTGAATGGTTTTTCCTACAGGATTTTCTGAACCAAAAAGCCGCTCCGCGGTTTCTTGAGTGAGCACCATTGAAAAAGGATCCACAAGTGCTGTTTCAGGATTCCCTGATATAAGATTAAAAGAAAACATCCCAAACATTTTGTCAGAGGCATACCTCATCCCTGTGACTTTAAAAGCTTCCTCATTGATGTTTAAATAGGCAGGTCTCTGGGTTGACATGCGGACAAACTCTTTGACTTCAGGGAATTCTTTTTTCATGTCCTCCCCTATAGGCGGAGTGAACACATAAGTATCCATTGTGTATTTGCCTTCCTGATAAGCTTTAACCGCGACTCTGTATATTTGGTCCGCATCTTGATGAAATTTATCATAGCTGAGTTCAAACTGAAGATAGAGAAGGATCAAAACAAAAGCACTCAATCCCACAGCAAGACCCAGGATATTGATCAAAGAATAGATTTTATATTTTTTTAAATTCCGGAATGCCATAAGCAGATAATTTTTAATCATGGTTCAAACTCCCAGCTTCATTTTTGACATGGTTTTTTTCTATTTAAATTATGCAATTCTTGTGCCATTTCATAAAAACAGAGAGGAGCCCTCTATAAAAATAAAAGGCTTTAAGAAAAGTGTTCGTTTTAGACCAACTATTGTCCGCTATTGAACACT
>JAWLEN010000015.1:0-18170 GCA_041686095.1 Candidatus Aminicenantota bacterium | reverse complement strand
TTCATCTCAGATTATTTCTTTTCTTTTTTCTTCTTTTCTTGTTCTTCCGTTTCTTTCACTTTTTGCATCAGATTCTTCCCGGAACGTCTTTGGAATTTTTGCACTTTGAAATAATCGGGTTTTTCCTGAACGATCCATTTGTTATTTCTGCTATCCACGTCCGCTGTTTCTAAGAATGGGTCAAAGGTGACTTTTTCGACTTCCTTTTTAAAAGCAAATACTTTTCTCACCTGATCATTGACGCGGCGCCATATTTCAGCCGGAATTCTTTTTACTTCCTCAGAACCATCTTTAAATTCGAACTTAAGGATCAAAGGCATGACCATGCCGCCGATATTGGAAAAAGTAACTTCATAATAATTATACCCTGAATTTAAAATCTCCCTTTCTTCTTCGGTCAGAGATTCAAGATATTTTTTGTACTGTTCTTCATCTTGAAAGGTCACCTGAAGAGGATCATATTTATCATAAAAATCCAGCAGAGACTCATCCTTTTCTACTGCGGTCTCTTTGATTTCCTCCTTATTACGGAGATTGCTGATATACTTATCTCTCATGCGGTTTTCTTCCTCTTGTTCAATGGCCTTTGCCAGCTCTGGTTTTCCAGTATTGATTTTATACCACTTCACATCATCTATAGCGATATCAACATGGTCGGTTCCAAAAAACCATCCCCGCCAAAACCAGTCAAGATCTATTCCAGAGGCATCCTCCATGGTGCGGAAAAAGTCTGCTGGCGTGGGATGCTTGAACTTCCATCTTTGTGCAAATTCTTTGAAAGCATAATCAAACAATTCCCTGCCCATTATGGTCTCTCTCAGGATATTAAGCCCCGCAGCAGTTTTGGAATAAGCATTGCTTCCTACACTCATGTCAATGTCAGGCGCGGTCATGATAGGAGACATATACTTTTTTTCTCCTTTCATGTATCTGACCATGGTATAAGCAGGGCCGCTTCTATCTGAAAAATCCCTATCCCATTCCTGCTCTGACAGATATTCTAGAAATGTATTCAAGCCTTCATCCATCCAAGCCCACTGGCGTTCATCTGAATTCACAATCATGGGGAAGAAGTTGTGTCCGAATTCATGGATGATCACACCAATGAGACTGTATTTGAGGCGTTCAGAATAAGTGCCGTCAGGCTCAGGAATACCTCCATTAAAAGCAATCATGGGGTATTCCATGCCTCCCCCACTAGCGGTCAGCACAGATATGGCTTTGGAATAGGGATAATCAAAAGTAAATTTGGAATAAACTTTTATGGCATGAGCCACAGCTTTGGTGGAATATTTTTCCCAAAGAGGATTACCACTCTTGTCATAATATGACATAGCCAGAACAGTTCGGTTTCCGAATTTGACAGCCATAGCATCCCATATGAACTTTCGTGAGCTGGCAAAAGCAAAATCCCTGACCATCTCAGCTTCGAAAATCCAGGTTTTTTGATCCCGAGAGCGCTCTTTTTCATTCTGAACAGCTTCATCTTCAGTAACAATCAAAACCGTGTTTTCCGTGGAATTTCGGGCCCTTTCCAGCCGGGCTCTCTGTTCAGAGGTCAGAACCATATCGGGATTCTTTAAAGTGCCTGTAGCCCCAATGATATGGTCTGAAGGAGCTGTGATCCTCACTCTGTAGTTTCCAAAAGGAAGGGCGAATTCCCCACTTCCCAGAAACTGCTTGTGCTGCCACCCTTCTACTTCATTATAAACAGCCAATCTAGGAAAAAACTGGGCTATAGCAAAAACATGATTCCCGTCTTCTTTATAATAAATATAACCGGACCTTCCATGGGTTTTCTGTCGATCATTTATATTGTACCACCACTTTATTTTGAAAGAATATTTTGAATCAGGCTTTAAATCCGCCGGAAGATCCACTCTCATCATGGTGTCTACGATTTTATAGGAAAGGTCATTTTCCTTTTCATCTTTAACATATTCAATTTTAAATCCCCCATCAAAATCACTGTGCATTCTTTGAAGATAAGTAAAATACATGGGATCTGATATTCGGGCTGTGCTAATTTTTTGTGCCAGAGAATCTCTGGCGCGGATATTTTGGTCAAGTTGAAGCCAGAGATAGGAAAGGGGATTAGGTGAATGATTAAAATAGGTTATGGTTTCTTCACCATATAAACGCTGTTTCTCCTCATCCAGCTCAACAGACATATCATAGTCAACTCTTTGCTGCCAGTACTCAGGCCCTGGAGCTCCTGAGGCAGTCCTGTACTGATTTGGTGTGGGAAGTTCCTGACAGAGCTGACGGAATTGATTTTCTTGCTGTTCGTCTTCCCGTGCCAGGGTAGGAAAAGCAACTAAAAAGGCAAAAGAAAAAATAAATATAAAGCCTACTACAACGCATTTTTTAAACATAAAATCCTCCAAATAAAGTTATTTTTGTCTGGTCAATGATATATTTTTTCACAATAAAATCAGGATTGTTTAAGATCCGAGTGAGAAATAAAATACAGCTCCTTTCCCGGGTTGTCCTTCGGCGCGGATTATACCACCGTGCTTATGGATAATCCGTCTGACTATAGCAAGCCCCATCCCAGACCCTGGGAACACCTCATCCTTATTCAATCTCTTGAAAGGACGGAACATTTCGTCAACATCTTTCCTCTCAAAACCAATTCCATTATCTTTAATATAATACTCCTTAAAATCTTTGTTCTCTTTCACCCCAAATTCAATCTTTATGTTTGCTTTTTTTGACGAGTAGATCCAAGCATTTGTAAGCAGATTATCAATCACAATACTCAGCATTCGGGTATCTCCCCTCACTTTTACTCCATCTTGAATGTTAAACTCAGCCTTTCTATCAGGATTTCCTTCTTTAAGCTTGACTACTCTTTTCTTGACGATATCACTCAGGTCAACGGACTCAAGCTTTAATGAAGCAAATGACAGCTCTGCGATCTGACTCAAATCTTTAATCCTCTGCATCATACGGTGAGTCGCTGCCCGTATTTGAATGAGCTGGTTCTTGCCCTCATTATCAACATTCCCTGCATAATCCTGTAAAAACAGCTTACTGTAGCTATTTATTTTTTCCAGGGGATCCTCCAGACAGTTTGCTGTGGCAGAGAAAAGACCTTCCAATTCATTATTCAATGCCTGCACTTCAATGCCTTTCTCTAATTTTATAAATGCCTTTTCTTTATTTTGTTTTAATTCTTCTTCAAATCTTTTCTTCTGTTCTTCCATTTCTTTTTGTCTGGCTTCTTCTTCAGCCTTTTTATCTGTGACATCTCGAAATACAGCAATAATGTCTTTGGAGGGAATCTTGCTGATGAAAAATTCTTTCCATCTCGTTTCTTTCTTCCTTAACTTGAAGTAGGCAATATGCTCCTCTGAATCATTCTGCCAAACATTGTGAAGGGCATTTGATAATGCTGAATTTTGAACTTCAGGATAAACCTCAATCATCCTTTTTCCAATAAGGTCAGTGCGGTGGATCCGTTCTATTTTTTCGCCTGTACTATTCAAATCCTTGACAAAAAAATCTTTTCCTTTATCATCGGCTTCAAACACAAAAATACCATAAGGGCTATTCTCAAACCTCTCCCTATATTCTTTTCTGCTTTTTTCCAATTCTATAACTTTCTGGCGCGCCTTATCCACTTCTTCCAGCTTCATATCTCTGATGTTTTCAAGCTCTAAAAGATACTTCAACCTCTCTCGTAATATTAAAAATTCGTTTCTTTTCTTCTTTTTGATTCGGACTCCTGCCTCCCCAGGTACTGATATTTTCTTGGTAGCGGTCACTAAGTTGGATATAGGTCGAGTGATAATACTCTGAAAGTTACGAGCTAAAAAATAGACAAAAAAGAGCACTAAAACAAATAAAACCACCATGGCAATGACATAAAGCTTGAGTTTTCTTCTTAATTCATCTGCAGAAGCCCGTACAAATATGTTTCCATAAGTTTTTTCCCCATCTGAAATCGGCACAAGAACAAATAAATATCCGTCTTTAAACTCAAAAGCTTTCATCTCTTCAGGATGAGAAGGAATATTCTTTTCCTCTGCGCTGTGATATGAAGCTAAGGGTTTTTTTTCAGGGCCAAAAATAACACTGTCTGTAACAGAGGGAATAGATCGGAATATGGATAATCCTTTTTCCAAGCCTTTTTTGTCTTTTTGGGACAGCGCTTCCAGGCAGTAATCTCCTGCGAGTCTGGCATGCTGTTTTACATCATCTATAAATTGGACTTTGTCTGCTCTAGATTTGTAGAATACAGCCAATCCAAAAGTCAAACTAAGGCTGATAAACGATATTAGCAGAATGATTCCTATGAGCTTTTTTCGAACAGTCAAGTTTTGAAATAATCTCACTTTAGTTTTTCAAAAAAAAACCATGCCTTATCTGACCCGGTATGAATAAATATAATACTCTAAATAAGTTATATAATTCAAGTCAGCGCCCTGTTTTAAATTCCCATTGACTGGATATGCTTCTTAACATAATATCATAAACAGAGCAGGTCGAAGACCTTATTTATAACGAAGAAACAGGTAAAATAATATAAGGAGGTCATGATGAAAAAAGTCATTGTTTTTCTTCTGAGTACTGTTGTTCTGCTCACACTCCCCTCATTGGCTCAGGAATACAAATGGTATAAAGGCAATACTCACTGTCACACTTTAAACTCAGATGGAGATTCATATCCGAGACAGGTCATTAGATGGTACAGAGACCATGAGTACAACTTTCTTGTTATATCAGATCACAATTTTATCACAGAAATAGAGTATCTTGATACAGATCCCAACGACGATTTTCTTCTCATTCAGGGAGAAGAAGTCACAGACTCCTATGAAGGAGTTCCTGTTCATCTCAATGCCCTCAATGCCGTGAAATACATCGAACCTCAACACGGAAACTCTATAACAGAAACTTTGCAGAACAATGTGGATGCTATACTCCAGGCCGGCGCTGTCCCACAGATAAACCATCCTAACTGGAAATGGTCTTTTACAGATAAGGAAATGTCCCAACTCAAAAACGTCAAATTATTTGAATTGTTCAATGTCCATCCTGACAGTAATTTATTCCCGGCAGGCGGCAGGCTGGGTATGGAAGACATTTGGGATAGGATTCTCTCTAAGGATATCCTGATGTACGGCATTGCGTCAGACGATGCCCATCATTTTATTGGAGAATTCGCTCCTGCCAGATCAAATCCAGGATCAGGATGGATCATGGTCAAAGCCAAAGAATTGAGCACAGAAGCCATCATCAATGCGATCAAACAGGGAGAATTTTATGCCACCCTGGGAGTCACACTTAAGGATGTACGGATAACTAAGGATAAATACATTGTTGAGGTCAATCCTTATAAAGACGCAGCCTACACCATTGCTTTTATTGGGAAAGAGGGTAAAATACTCCAGGAATCTCACGGAACAAATGCAGAATATATTTTCAGTGGTAATGAGCTTTACGTCAGAGCCAGGATATCTGAATCCTCAGGAAGAATTGCCTGTACTCAGCCTGTTTTTCTAAATAGGGATTAGATAAATGTCATGAAGAAAATCCCAAATGTGTTTGTTATTGTTTTTTTCCTTATTATTTTCTCTGCGGTTCTAACCTGGGTATTACCAGGAGGCAGTTATGAAAGAAAGCAGATAGAAATCAATAACACCCAAAGAACCGTAGTGGTTGAGGGAACCTATCAAAAAAAGGAATCCAACCCGCAAATCTTAGAAATATTCACAGCTCCTTTAAAAGGATTTATTAAGCTAGCAGAGATCATTGGTTTCATATTTATCGTGGGGGGAGCTTTCTATATGCTGAATGAAACCGGAGCCATTAATGCAGGAATCGGAAAGCTGGTGAAAATATTAAAAGGAAAAGAATTATTGATCATTCCCATTGTAATGACTATTTTTTCTTTATTTGGAGCGGTTTTCGGGATGTGTGAAGAGGCCATGCCTTTTGTATTGATCTTTGTTCCATTGGCCATCAGCCTGGGATATGATTCCATCGTGGGAATATGTCTTTCTTTTCTGGCAGCAGGCGTTGGGTTTGCTGGAGCCTTTATAAATCCTTTCACTCTACAGATAGCACAAAAAATTTCTGATATTAAACCCGTCTCTGGATTAGGATATCGAGTCCTCATATGGTTCGTTGTTACAGCCTTCACCATTATCTGGGTCATGATCTATGCGGAAAAAATAAAGAAAAATCCCCAAAAAAGCATTATGTATGAACACGATAAAGAAAGACGAGAGGAATTAATTAAAAAGCAAAAATTTGTCAGCCAATTCACCTGGAGACATGCTGCTTGCTTGAGTATTCTGATGCTGGGAATTGTGTTTATGATCGTGGGTGTCATCATCTTTAAATGGTATATAAAGGAAATAGCCGGATTGTTTTTAGCTATGGGCCTTTTGAGCGCTGTGATCGCGGGAAAAGGAATGAATGAAATCGCTGGTTCATTCATCGAAGGATGCAAGGAGATGATTTCAGCAGCTCTTATATTGGGTTTTGTAGGGGGAATTATCGTCATCCTTGAACAAGGCGGAGTTATGGATACCATTCTGTATAGCATGGCTTCCTCCATATCAAAGCTGCCCGGAATCCTAGCAGCTGATTTTCAGTACTTTATCCAGATCATTTTTAATTTTTTCATACCTTCAGGGTCCACCAAAGCTGCTCTGACCATGCCCATTATGTCCCAGCTTGCTGATCTCTCAGGCATCACCCGCCAAACAGCAGTCCTAGCCTATCAATTTGGTGATGGATTCACCAATATGATCATTCCTACTTCAGGTGTGACCATAGGGACTTTAGCCATGGCTAAAATTCCTTATGAGAAATGGTTCAAATGGAATTTACCCATGCAGATATTCTTTTTTGTCATATCACTGCTTTTATTGATATGGCCGGTTCTAACCCACTGGCAGTAACAGGAGGAAAAAAAATGAGTCTAACCAAATATTTCATCATTTATCTGGTGGCAGTGTTTATTTTTTTTGTGGTGGATATGATATGGCTCGGTATTATCGCCAAAAATCTATACCGGAACAATTTAAAAGGACTGCTGCGGGATAAACCCAACTGGGCGGCTGCGGTCATCTTCTACCTGCTTTTTATTGTCGGAATCATCATATTTGCTGTGGCTCCGGCTATAAGAAATGATTCTCTTCTCAACGCTGTCCTTTACGGAATTCTGTTCGGCTTCTTTACCTATTCCACATATGACTTGACGAATTACGCCACATTGAAAAATTGGCCCTTCAATATTGTGGTCATTGATATCATATGGGGAATGGTTCTGACAGGAACTGTATCCACTCTCAGTTATTTAGCCTCCAAAAAGATTTTCTGATTCCAGCTGATTCACTGGTTTTTCTGATAAACTCTATAGGTTTTTCTTCCGAAATGAGAAATAACCACAAAACAGATCAAAGTGAGAATAAAGGAAGCTCTGACCGAAGAGAGGAAGCCAACTCTTCCGAGGTCGATGATGGCCCCTTGAATAGGAGGCATGATTGATCCTCCAAGAATAGCCATGATGAGACCAGCTGCACCTATCTTGGCATCATCATTCCTCAAGCCTCTGAGGGCAATCCCATAAATAGTGGGAAACATCAAAGACATGCAGGCGGATATACCCACTAAACTGATAAGACCTATGACTCCAGGTGATAACATCACGCTTAGCGTCAAAGCCATGCCCACACCTGCCAAAATCATGAGCAGCTTCCCCGCTTTGACGTATTTGAGCAAATAAGTGAATACAAATCGACTGACACAGAAAATGACCATAGCCGCAATGTTGTATTTCTGAGATAAAACCTCAGCTTTTTGAACAGACATTCCGTATTTTGGAGAAGTAAAAAGCTCGGTGCCGTAGTGAATGATAAAAGTCCAGCACATGATCTGAGCCGCTACATAAAAAAATTGGGCCACCACTCCATGAACATATTTTTTGTTGTGGATCAATTTACTGAGAGTTTGAAAAAGTCGTATTTTATGCTCTCCCTCATCTTTAGTGGGCATCTTGGTGAAGGCAATCAGAGCCAATATCCCAAGAATCACAAAAGCAATGGCCACATAGGGAAGGCGGATGATATTCAGATCACTGGAGGTCACAGCTTTCAATTGTTCAGGATCCATGGCTGCTCTGTGGGCTTTTTCAGCTGGATTGAGCCTGGCTAGAATAAACGATTGAGCTGTGAACATCCCAATGAGAGAACCGATGGGATTGAATGCCTGGGCAAAATTCAACCGCCGGGTGGCTGTTTCTTCAGCGCCCATGGAAAGGATGTAGGGATTGGCTGTGGTCTCTAGAAAAGACAATCCACAGGTCAAAATAAAATAAGATATGAGAAACACACCAAAAACTTGGAGCATGCTGGCAGGTATGAATAAAAACGCACCTGTGGCATACAATCCAAGACCCACTAAAATGCCTGATTTATAGTTGAATCTTCTAATAAACATGGCTGCTGGAAAAGCCATGAAAAAATAGCCTCCGTAAAAGGCAAACTGAACCAAAGAACCTTGAAAATTGCTCATCATCAATATTTTCGAAAACGCTTTCACCATGGGATTGGTCACATCATTGGCAAACCCCCATAATGCAAAACAGCTTGTGATGAGGATGAAAGGAAATAAATATTTCTTTTCAACGACTTTAGCTGATAAAGCTTTTTTATTCTCAGCCATGTAAATTTGTATGGATTATTTGATTCTAGCTCACAGTCCTTTTCCCTGCTTTCCGGTCCTGATACTGTTTTCTGATCCACTCACAGGTGGGCTTCATCCCCTCTGCAAACAGGGTTTTGGGCTCCCATCTTAAATATTTTTTAATCATGGTGTTATCACTGTTACGTCCCACCACTCCTTGGGGTTTGGATTCGTCATATTCGCGCTCGACTTTAATGCCCAAGATATCTTCAATGATATCCACCAATTCATTCACAGAGATCATCTCTTCAGAGCCGATATTGAGAGGAGTGGCTGTGGTGTTTCTGTGGTGCATCAAGCGGAAAACCCCTTCCACACAGTCATCGATATACATAAAACTTCTTCTTTGTTTACCATCTCCCCAAATCAAGATATGATCTTGGTCTCCTTCCAAAACCGCAATGACTTTGCGGGCCAAAGCAGCCGGGGCTTTCTCACGCCCTCCATCCCATGTTCCATACGGTCCATACACATTATGGAACCGGGCAATATGAGTTTCCAAGCCTTTTTCAATAAACATCTCCTGACATTTCTGCTCAGCGACTAATTTTTCCCATCCATATCCTCTTTCCGCATCAGCAGGATACGCATCACTCTCTTTAAGCCCGAGCACATCATGCTTTTGCTGCAGATTGGTGTTGTAAGCACAGGCAGAAGATGAGAAAAAATACCTTGTAGCGCCTGCTTTCCAGGAAGCTTCGAGCATGTTGTCATTAATTTTGCTCGAGTTTATCAAACAGTCCACTCTGTGAGTCTCGATGAATCCCATTCCCCCCATATCCGCAGCAAAATTATACACCTCCACGGCTCCCTGGACTAAATCCATACAGTTTTTAGTATCCCTGAGGTCAAGACAAAGATTCTCCACTCCCTCGGTGGTTTGGTACCATTCATAAAGGGGTTTTATGTCTGCGGTGACAATATTCTTGAAGCCTTTATCTTTAAGATATCTTATTATGGCGCCGCCAATAAAACCACCGCCTCCTGCAACCACAATTCTTATATGGGGATTTAACTTTTCTTTGTAAGGAGTTTGAATAAGCTGTTTTTCATCTGCAGGGTCTGGAGCATTGAAATATTCCGGCTCCCAGCCGCTTTTTAATTTTTTCTCCACATCTTTCCTTGTTGCATATGACATGATTTCCTCCTTTTATTTACCTAAATCATTTATAGAAAAAACCATCTTTTTATTATTTTCTTTTCTGTGCTATACAAGATTTTTTCAAGAACATATATTACCTGCCCTATTCATAAAAAAATGGCGATGTTTTTATGATCAATTTATTTTCAGTGATATACAAGGTTTTATCAAGAATCATGTTTTGAATGTTTTTTCTTTTAACATTTTTTATTTTAATCGCCATTTTTTTACCATTAAGGCGAGCCGATCTCACTGCATCTGCTTCGTTACAGGGCATTTGTAGTGAAGGACCACGACTTCATACCCTGTGCCTTGCATCTGCAGCAACCTCGACTCGTGAATAACCCAGGATTATAAAAATATTATTGATTCTTCTGTAAAGTATTTTACAGTTTTTTCTGTGATCAAACATCCTTTTTTTAAGAAAAATTTACATAATGAAACTTCTAAACTCCTAGGTTGATAGAGGCCGGATTTTTCAAATTGGGAAAAGGTGACGAATATTGGGAAAAAAGGTAAATAGGTATGACGGTACTGTATTTATACTGTATTTATATTTAGAGGGGGGATATTTGAGAGAATTGGATGCCCTTATTCTCAAGAGTGATTCCCAAGACTCTATCCAAATCCGCTAAAGCCAGATTGTAATCAATGATAGCTCTGATCTCATTGCTTCTGGCATCGGCAAGGTCTCTTTGATACTGAAGCGCTGTGTAATTTGTGGAAAGACCCACTTCCAGTTTTTTCTCTTCGGCTTTCAGGGTTTTTTCAGCCAGCTCTCTGGCAGCTTTGTAAGCTTGAATACGCTTATAATTTGATTTGACATTCCGAACTGCGTTTCTTATTTCCAGAAAAGCCTGCTGTTCATCGTTCTGTAACCTCAATTTGGCCTGTCTGAAATTGACTTTTGCTTGAGCCAACTGAGCTCTAGAGAAAATGGTTTCCACAGGTATAGATAAAGTCAATCCCACAGACCAGTTTTTATAAGCAAATGAAAAAGCATCTTCTAAAGCTTTGGCCGAATCTCCAGGAATGGTTCCCACGATCACATCTGTGAGAGGATTGTTATCTTTATACAGGATCTGAGTTCCGGATACACCCGGACTCCAGTAGGAAGCCTCAAAATTCAAGCCGGGAAGAAGCTGATTCTTGGCATAATTCAATTCAATGTCTCGACTTTTTATGTCAATGCGGCTTGCCTCAAGGTCAGGGCGGTTCTGCATTCCTATGAGCAGGGCCTCATCAAGGTTAATGTCTCTTCCTTCATAAATGGGTTTATCCACAGGGACTATGTCTTGGGCTTTTATATCCTCTTCTTCAGCGAGGTTGATTATGGTTTTTAAGGTGTCCTCATTGTTTTTGACCAAATTTTCAGCTTCTATGATATCGGCTTCTCTGGCTGCCACTTCAGATTCTGCACTCAGCACTTCTATGGGAGCCATCATGCCGACTTCAACTTCTCTTCTGTTTTTTGCCAGTAAATCCTGAGCAAGCTTGAGAGACTGCTCCATGGCTTTAAGATTTTCAAGACTGTACACATGCTCCCAATAAGCGGCTTCCACATCATAAATAGTCTGTATCAAAGATTCTCTGAAATTGGCCTCAGATATTTGCGCGTTGTTGCTGGCAACAATGATTTCCCTGCGGTTTACTTTGAATCCAAAATCTCTCAAAAGGGGCTGTGTCAAGGCAAATGAAAGCCTGCTGCCGTAACGCGGATTAATGGTCTGAAACTTCTGATTGGTGTCGCTTTTATAAGAATACAGAGATGCGGTAATCGTTCCTCCTGTTGGAAAAAGCTGTTCTAATTGAACTCCATAATCATCAAACATTGAAGTAACCTGACCCGTCGCCTCAATCCAAGAAAAAGAAGGATTATTGGTCTCCCGTGTGTTGTAATTGAAAGAGAGAGAAGGGAGAAATATCTCTTTTTGGACAGAAGAAGAGATGTCGGCAAGTTCCGGATTCAAGACTTCAACCGCTATATTGAGATTGTTTTCTAATGCAAATAAAATACACTGCTCAAGAGTCAGCTTTTTTTGTGTCTCCTGCCCGCTGAAGGCGGTGACGGCTATAAGAAAAAATATAAGGATTACGGCTGTCTTCTTTTTATTCATATCGGATCTCCTTTTCATTGATAGGGCTCAAAGTTCATCCACGATCCATCCATCAAGCAGATTAATGACCCGCCTTCCATAAGCTGCATTTTTTTCTGAGTGAGTGACCTGAATGATAGTGGTGCCCGCTTCATTAAGCTCTTTGAGAAGTTCCATCACTTCTTCGCCCTCTTTGGTGTTTAAATTCCCAGTGGGTTCATCAGCGAGAATCAATTTGGGATTGATGATCACAGCTCTGGCCACAGCCACCTTTTGCTGCTGCCCGCCTGAGAGCTGATTGGGAAAAAGCTTTTTCTTCCCCACAATATTAAACCGGTCCAGCATATCACAGACTTTTCCCTTGCGCTCAGAGGTTTTTACTTTTTTATAAAGAAGGGGTGTTTCCAGGTTCTCATAAACAGTCAGGTCATCGATCAGATGATACTGCTGGAATACGAATCCAATATGATTTTTATGAAGGTCTGTGAGCTGTTTCTCCGTCATCCGGTGAACAGGCTTATCATAAAAATGATACTCTCCTTGGGAAGGCTTATCGAGCATTCCCAGAATATAAAGAAGGGTTGATTTACCTGCTCCTGAAGGCCCCATAATGGTCACAAACTCTCCTTCTTCTATGTTAAGGTCTATATTCCTCAAGGCATAGGTCTTGACAAATCCGGATGAGAAGTATTTATTGATCTTGCTGCATTTAATCATTTCTGTCTCCCTTAATTAAGGCAAATCCCCTCTTTCACTCAAAACAAAATATCAGTTTTATTTATGCTGAAGTTTGAAAAGAACACCCCCGAGATAGCCGGAATCATTGATCTCAGCAATGTACAATCCCGGCTGCATATGAGCTTTCTTTTTCAGCATGGGGGTTGAGAGATTCTTCAAAAGATCCCCGGCTTCCCACTTTTTATCACGGCTGTCGCACAACAACACTGGTGCCTTTTTCTCCACTAATTTTTCCAGAATTTCACGTAAAGACATAACTTCCTCTTCTTTCTTTATCATAATCCCAATATGATTATCCTTATATCATAAATTCTTCTTGAATATTTTCTGAAACGACATGGCCGTCAAAAAGATGAACGATACGGTTGGCATATTCCGCATAGGCCGGTGAATGGGTCACCATAACAATGGTGGTGCCGGCTTCATGCAGCTCGCCCAAAATTTTCATCACTTCTTCACCATGTGATGAATCCAGATTTCCTGTGGGCTCATCAGCAAGAATCAATTTAGGCCGTGCCACCACAGCTCTGGCTACAGCCACTCTCTGCTGCTGTCCCCCGGATAACTGCTGGGGAAAATGGTTGCTTCTGGCCATGATTTCCATCTGCTCCAGGACCTCATTGACTCTCTTTTTTCGATCTGAAGATGAATAGCCAAGATAAAGAAGAGGAAGTTCGACATTTTCAAACACTGTAAGCTCATCAATCAAATTAAAACTCTGGAACACAAATCCGATGTTGGATTTGCGCAGATTGGCACGCCGCCGCTCCGAAAACGCAGAGACTTCGGTGTCCATGAAATAATAAAGGCCGTCGGTTGGCTTGTCGATCAGGCCCAGCACATTGAGCAGAGTTGACTTACCACAACCCGAGGGCCCCATCACAGCCACATACTCACCTGCTTTAATGTTCAAATTCACATTATTCAGAGCCGTTGTTTCCACCTCTTCTGTAGTGTATATCTTCTTGAGGTTTTCGGTTTTAATCATTTTTATTCTCCTTTCAATAGACTTCTAATGTTTTCCCATTTATATAAGACGCATATTCATAGCTTTTAGTTTACTTTAAAACCAATCTATCCATATCTCCAAAACTTTCATAGGAAGATGTGATGACTTTTTCTCCGTGTTCCAGACCTTCAAGAATTTCATAAACCTCAGGATTTTGTCTCCCCAGTCTTATTCTTCTCTTCACAGCTGTTTCCCCAGATTTATCCACCACATAGACCCAGTTTCCTCCTGTAGTCTGATAGAATCCTCCTTTGGGAAGAAGCAGAGCCTCAGAGATATCTCCCAGCTCAAGACGTATGTGGAGTGTTTGTCCGCGAGTGATCCCTTCTGGTTCTTCATCTACAAATTCCATATCAACCCCAAACCGGCCCTCAGTAACCTCAGGGTATTTTTTAGTCACCTTAAGCTGGTATTTTCTTCCGGCAAACTCAAATTCACCTGACCGGCCCACTTCAACTCGGGCTAGATAATGCTCATCAATCTGTGCCCTGACTTTGAAACCTTCAAAAACATCAATCTGTCCGATATTTTGACCGGCTGATTTTGACTGGCCGATTTCAGCATCTAAAGAAGTGAGATGGCCGGAGACAGGAGCCCTGATAGTTAATTTCTCCAGCCGGCCCTGTATGATTTCCAGATTGCCCTGCATTCGTGTGACTTGTTCTTCCAGTGCTTCAACCTGACTTTTTCGAAACTCCAAATCTTTTTGCTGGCTTTCAATAGTCAACTCTCTGCGTTTCTTCAGATATTCATACTGATCCTTGGCTAGTTCATATTCATGCTCAGAAATCAAATCGTCCTCATATAATTTTTCATAGCGTTCAAATGTTCTCTTCTGCTGCTGGAGGTCATTATCAATATTTGCCAGTTCCTGACTCAACTGGAGCCGGTATCGTTCCATGTCTAACCGGGTATTCCTAAGATTGTTGACCTGCTGGAACAATTCAGCTTCTCTCCACATGCTGTTTATCAATAAATCTGTATTGGCTAGTTTTAATATCCTGTCTCCTTTTTCAACCACATTTCCAGCTTCAATATAAATCTCTTCCACAGTTCCTCCTTCCTCGGCACTTAAATAAAACTGATAGATAGGAAGAACATTCCCCATAACAGGGATGAATTCCTGAAAAGGTCCTTTTCTTACTGCAGATATAGTGAGCCTTTCGGCCTTAACATTTAAAGTGGATTTGCTCACTCCGAAAATGAGCATATAAACGACCACAATCACAAACAATCCTGCCGCAGCAAAGATGGCGATTTTTTTGGGAGGCCACTTCTTTTTCTTGATCTTTTTGTCCATTCCCATGTTAAATCTCCTTAATCAATCTCAACCTTTTTGAATAATCCAGGTTTGTAAATCTCATTTTTTTCCTTTTTTTAACGGATCAATTTCACGTCAATCTTTATTTATGCAATTATTATGCCATATCCAATGTCCAGGGAAACCATTCTGATAAACCTAGTTTCCTCTTATTAAAGTGTTCAAGATAGAACAAAGACTGTTCAATATCGAACAGTTTGTGTATAATATGTCCTCTTGAATATGATGTTCACTCTGATAAAAAACAAGTCGTGATAAGGCACATATCTTGCATTAATAGAATTGGAGAGCTTAATGAGATTCAGGTGTGGCTGAATTTCAGATCGGCTTATGATTGTCCAGGATCAATGGAGATGTGAAAATGAAAAAAAAATCCGGTAAAATTTTAGTCATTGATGATGATGAAGATATTCTTCAGGCAGCCCGTCTTCTTCTCAAACAACATGTGGGTCAGGTCCATACTGAAAAATCTCCTG
The DNA here is from genome assembly GCA_041686095.1 of Candidatus Aminicenantota bacterium. Lineage (GTDB taxonomy): Bacteria > Acidobacteriota > Aminicenantia > Aminicenantales > Aminicenantaceae > WJMT01. The sequence goes on along the minus strand of JAWLEN010000015.1, from coordinate 2,686 downwards.
GATTGATTCCATCCCTTTTAAAAAACGATAATTATGACGTCATTTTTTTAGATATGAATTTTGCCAAAGGAGCCACTAGGGGAGAAGAAGGATTTCAATGGCTGGATACCATTTTAGAAATAGATCCAAATGCTGTGGTGGTCCTTATCACAGCTTACGGAGACGTAGAAATGGCCGTCAGAGCCATCAAAGAGGGAGCCACTGATTTCATCCTCAAACCATGGCAGAATGAGAGATTGATCGCCACTCTTTCCACAGCATTGAATTTGCGAAAAAGCCGCACAGAAGCCAAAAATCTCCGCTCCAAACAACAACAGCTCAGCAAGGATCTGGATCAGCCTTTTCATGAATTCATCGGAAAAAGCCCAGCCATGCAAAAAGTTTTTTCTGACATCCGAAAGGTAGCTCAAACAGACGCTAATGTACTCATACTGGGGGAAAACGGAACCGGAAAAGAGCTTGTGGCTAGAGAACTTCACCGCCAGTCCCCAAGAGCTGAGGAAATATTTATTAGTGTGGACATGGGTGCGTTGAGTGAGACTCTCTTTGAAAGCGAACTTTTCGGTCATGTCAAAGGTGCCTTCACAGATGCCAAAGGAGATAGAGCCGGTCGGTTTGAAGTGGCTTCTGGAGGAACTCTTTTTCTAGATGAAATCGGAAACCTTCCCCTGACTCTCCAGGCAAAGCTGCTCACTGTCATTGAAAACAGAAAAGTCATACGGCTTGGCTCCAACAAACCCATAGAAATAGATGTCCGTCTCATATGCGCCACAAACATGGATATTCATGAAATGGTGTCTCAAGATAAATTCAGGCAGGACCTTCTTTATAGAATCAATACTGTGGAAATAAGGATTCCTCCATTAAGGGAAAGAATTAAAGATATCCCTCTTTTAGCCGAGCACTTTCTCAGCATATATTCAAAAAAATATCAAAAATCCATAAACAGGATCAGTCCTTCCACCCTTAAACGCCTCGAAAAATACAAATGGCCTGGAAATGTGAGGGAGCTTCAACATTCCATCGAGCGCGCCGTGATCATGAGTGAATCCCGAACCTTGCAGCCTTCGGACTTTTTCTTTTCGTCTTCAGAATCAAAGGGAGATTCCTTGGAATATGAAGACCTGAATCTATCAGGGATTGAAAAACTAGCCATACATAAAGCCTTAAGTAAATACAGCGGCAATATATCCCAAGCAGCCAAAGAGCTGGGGATATCCCGAGCCTCTCTGTATAGAAGAATGGAAAAATATGGTCTATAAAAATTTCAGAACCAACTGCATCATTCGAGTTTTAATCCTTGCTCTGAGTGTTTTTGCTTTTTTCCTCATTCTAACTCAAACTACCCTCTACAGTGCTTTGATCATAATCGGAATCCTCATCATCTACCAAATATATTCTTTAATCCATTATGTGGAGAAAACAAACCGAGACCTCACTCGTTTCCTCCAATCCATTAGATACAGCGATTTCTCTCAATCTTTCAAAGAAGAAGCTAAAGGCAAATCATTTGAGCTACTGAAGAATTCTTTTACTGAAGTCATGAATGCTTTCAGAAAGGCAAGGAAAGAAAAAGAAGAACAAGCCCGATATTTACAGACTGTGGTCAAACACATTGGAGTGGGATTGATCGTTTTTCAGCCTGATGGAGAGGTCGAACTCATAAACAAAGCCGCTAAACAGCTTCTTGGAATCAATCAGCTCAAAAACATAAAATCCCTCCAACCTTTAAGTGAAAAACTGGTCAAAACACTTTTGACTCTCAAACCAAGAGAAAAGACCACTATAAAGATTGAAATCGACAGCGAATTTCTTCATCTTTCACTTTACGCAACTGAATTTAAACTGGGTGGAAACAAATACTCTCTGGTCTCCCTCCAAAACATCCATAGTGAGTTAGAGGCGACAGAAATTGAAGCATGGCAGAAGCTGATAAGGGTTCTGACACATGAAATAATGAATTCTGTGACCCCCATTTCCTCTTTGGCTTCCACCATAAACGGGTTGGTTAAAGAAGGCATGGTTTCTGAATCTTTGACTGATATCAAGGATGCGGCTCAGACAATAAAGAAAAGAAGTCATGGATTGATACATTTTGTGGATGCCTACAGAAATCTGACTTTAGTGAAAAAGCCGAACTTTGAAATATTTCAAATCAAAGAGCTGTTCTCCCGAGTTGAAAAATTGATGCAGGCAGATTTTATAGAAAAAGGTATCCAGTTTAGAGTCAATGTAGAACCCCGGACTCTTGAATTAACAGCGGATCCGGAACTCATAGAGCAGGTGTTGATAAACCTTTTGCTCAATGCTCAACAGGCAGTAGCTGGCAGTAAAAACGCTGAAGTTCATCTTGAAGCCAGGCTTGACAAGAGAGGAAAAATTGTTTTAGAAGTTAAAGATAATGGTCCTGGTATTCCCAAGGATAACCTTGAAAAAATATTCATACCTTTCTTTTCAACAAAAGAAGGAGGGTCAGGAATCGGCCTGAGTCTCTCCAGACAGATCATGCGGCTTCATAAAGGCACTATAGGTGTGCATTCCAAACCTTATTCTGAGACATCTATCATCCTCAGTTTTTAATATGAATTATTCATAAAAAAACGGCGATGCTTTCATCGCTAATTTATTTTCAGATATGCACAAGATTTTTTCAAGAACAATGTCTTGAATATTTTTCCTGTTCGTA
>JAWLEN010000014.1:0-35222 GCA_041686095.1 Candidatus Aminicenantota bacterium | reverse complement strand
TGAAAAATCATTTAAATTGAATGTGCCAAAAGATGTAGAAATAATAAAATAAATTCATCAAAAACCATAACACTTAAAAAACGTATGTAATTTAGGGGACTAACCCTCCTCCATGAAAGAAGACAAAGCACTTGTAAAAAATACAATTAAAGGCGATGATGAATCCTTTGAGATGATCGTTCTAAAATACCAAAACCCAATTATCAATTATATTGGACGGACCCTCGGGAACTATAACCTGGCTCTTGAGTTCACCCAAGAAGTATTCATAAAAGCTTATAAATCTCTGCACACCTTCAACCCCAGATACAAATTCAAAACCTGGCTTTTCAAAATAGCATCCAACCACATCATTGATCACTGGAGAAAGAAAAGAATCGAATGTTTATCATTGGACCATCCTCTCAAAGAAAATGAGACTTACACTCCTCCTCAGGTCGAATCAGATGAAAGACAGGCCTATCAAGAGCTTGAGCTGAAAGAAGTGAATAAACAAATTGAAAAAGCCTTGGATCTCCTGCCACCCCCCTTGAGAGAACTGTTTGTATGCAGACATATCAATGAACTGAGCTATGAAGAAATCTCAGAGATCAAAAACCTTCCTGTAGGAACAGTCAAAAACAGAGTTTTTCAGGCTAAAGAACTGCTTAAAAATCATCTAGAGGGAAAAATATGAAATGCATTAATCCTTCTGAAATATATCTTTTTCTTGAAGGAGAACTTTCAGACCAGAGGAAAGCAGAAATCAAATCCCATCTGGACTCATGCCCAAAATGCAGAGAATCCCTAGATCAGAGAAAAATCATGCTCCAAGCTATCACCAAAATCCCTCACTACAAGACTCCTCCTGAATTCTCAAGACAGGTCATGTCGAATATCAAACCTATCAAATCCTCCCTCTCAGAATGGCTTCAAGCTGGGGCAGCCACGGTTGCTTTTATTTCCATTCTCACTTTCATATTTCTCGCTTTCTCAAAGCAAGGATTGACAGAACTCTTTATCAATCTCTTCCGGTCCTTAATCCATTCATCCCAGGAGGCCTTAATATTCTCTATCAAATTTATTAAATCTTTATCTGTTTTCATCAATATATTTATCCAACTTATAGGCCTCTTTATCAAAAATTTCCTTTCTTTTATGCCCACGGTGAGCATAGAATTCCAAATCGCTTCAGTGTTCTTTAGTATTTTGATTGCTGTTATGATCCTATTTTCTATAAAACAAAAATTAATTTTAGGAGACAAGAGATGAAATTAAAGCCTATATATTTTTTTCTGATCATCTTTCTGATATCAGCTCCTGTTTCTCTATTAGCTCAGGAGAAATTCAATATAAAAGACAATATCTACATAGCGGAAGATGAAGTTCAGGACAATGTTTTTTCATTTGGAGGCGACATAATCATCAAGGGTAAAATAAAAGAAAGTGTGGTCTCTTTCGGGGGTTCAATCACAGTGGAAGGAGAAGTGGGTGAAACAGTACTGGGAATAGGATCAGATATCCAGTTAAAATCCAGCTCTTTGATCGGAGCCGATGTTGTTTGTATAGGAGGCAGCCTCAATAAAGAACCTGGGGGCACCATCAAGGGAGATACCATCTATTTCAAATCTCCTCAGGATGTTTTTTCAAAGGGAATATTCAGTTCATCCCGTTTCTATCCTTTTTTCTTTATCTTCAAGATGATCACATCGTTTATTTGGCTGATTCTTGCCATAGTCTTAGCTCTCGTTCTCCCACGGCAGATATACTATGCATCTGATCAGATAAAGGAATCTTTTGGCCCCATTTTAGGAACAGGACTATTGGGTTTGGTTATATTTATTGCCCTTTGTTTGTTTTCAGCTCTTCTTTCTTTTCTCATCATAGGAATTCCCATTCTTCTCTCTTTTATTCTGCTTGCAGTGGTGTTTAAGGTATTTGGGAATGTGGTTCTTTTTCACTTTGCAGGAAACAGTCTCTCCAAATCATTGGGAAATAAACATCCTTCTCTGATACTCTCGGTTTTCCTGGGATTTATATTGATAACTCTACTGACCAGTATTCCTGTTTTTGGCGCTGTTCTTTCCTTTATTTTGACTGCCATCGCTTGGGGAGTTTCCATAAGAACAAAATTCGGAACAACTGAAAACTGGTTTAAGAAAAAATCTTAAATTTCTAGAATTTCTTTCTGCTTGGCCTCAGCAACCTCTTCCACTTTTTTGTAATAATTATCTAAAACCTCCTGGAGCTTGTCATATCCCCAATATTTATCGTCTTCAGTAATTTCTTTCTCTTTCTCCATCTCTTCAATCATTTCCTTTGAATCTCTTCTCATATTCCGAAGAGTGGTCTTCTCCTCTTCCATCATCTTTTTCACCCGCTTGGCTATCTCTTTCCGCCTATCCTCATCCAAAGGAGGTATAGGGACCTTTAAAATCTCACCCTCATTAATAGGATTCAGTCCTAAATCCGCAGCACGGATGGCTTTTTCGATATCTTCAGTCATTGATGAGTCATAGGGCCTAATAGTGATTAAAGTTGGATCAGGAATAGCCAGCCTGGCTACTTGATTGATCGGAGTTTGGGCTCCATAATAATCCACTTTAATATCCTCGAATATATTAATGTTGGCACGGCCTGTTCTTAACCTGGACAAAGATTTTCTAAAATGTTCAACTGACTTGCTCATCTTTTTCTCTAAGTCTCTTAATTCTTGTTTGACCATTGTTTTATCCTTTTAATGAAATAAATTTATAGGTCATTCCTCGTTTTTCTTATTATACACATCCGTTTTTTTATGAACAATCCAAGTTAATAAATTTTTGTACCCACATCCATTCCCAAAACAACCTTTTTGATATTCCCCCTTTTTCTTATATTAAATACTATTATGGCCAATCCGTTATCTTTACAAAGGGAAACAGCTGTGGCATCCATTATCTTCAAATTCTTTTTTAGAACATCTAGGTATTTTATTTTCTTGTATCTTTTGGCATTCTTATCAATCACAGGATCTGAAGAATAAACCCCATCCACTTTGGTGGCCTTTAAAATCACTTCTGCATCTATTTCCAGCGCTCTCATGGCTGCCGCTGTATCCGTGGTAAAATAAGGGCTTCCTATTCCTGAGGAAAAAATAACCACTTTTCCCTCCTCAAGATACCGGATAACCTTTCTCCCTATAAACGGCTCAGCAACAGCTCTTACCTCAATAGCGGAAACCAGACGGACAGACATGCCTTCTTTGTTCATGATGTCCTGCAGCGCAATCCCATTCATAATGGTAGCCAGCATTCCCATATAATCAGCTGAAACCCTATCTATCCCGACTTGATGCCCCTTTATTCCACGGAAAATATTCCCGGCCCCTATCATGATGGCGACTTGAACGCCTAAAGCACTCAGCTCTTTGACTTCTTGAGCAATAGACTGGGCTGCTTTAACATCAATTCCAAAGGATTGATCCCCCAAAAGAGATTCACCGGAAAGTTTTAAAAGAACTCTTTTATATACCGGTTTCTCTTCAGGCATTTTCATTTCTAAGATCTGCCTATTGAAAACCTGGCAAATCTTTTTATTTTTATGTTTTCACCAAATTTGGTGATATGGGTGGATACTAATTTTTCTATGGTTATTTTATCGTCCCTTATGTAGGGCTGGTTCCACAAACAAACCTCAGAGTAAAACTTCTTCATTTTACCTTGGACAATCCTATCTAAAATTTCAGGAGGTTTTTTTGAATCTTTAAACTGTTCAAGTATAATCTCTTTTTCTTTTTCAATAACTTCTTCAGGAATCTCGTCTGAAGTGACATATTTTGGATCAGCTGCTGCAATATGCATGGCAATATTCTTTACTAATTTTTTAAACTCTTCATTCCTTGCCACAAAATCAGACTCACAGTTGACTTCTACTAAAACTCCCAGTTTGTTGTCTGAATGGATGTATGAACCAACCATGCCTTCAGTGGTTTCTCTGTCCATTTTTTCCTTGGCTCTGTCATAACCCTTTTTTCTTAAGTAAATTATGGCTTTTTCAATATCTCCGTCGGTTTCCTGAAGGGCTTTTTTACAGTCCATCATCCCTATTCCGGTGCGCTGACGCAGATCATTGACTAGTTTTGCAGTGATTTTCATTTTATGAAATCCTTTCCTTACTCAGGCTTTCCAGATGATTCAGGTTCTTGGTTTGATTCAGATTCGGAATCATCCTCTTTTGGAGAACTTTCTTTAGGTTTCGGCTTTTCTTGTTCTTCTTCTCCGACATCTTTTGACTCCTCAGGTTTGGAAGATTCTCCTTGGTCTTCTTTTTCAGAAGGCTCAGAAGCTTCTTCTTCAGGAACCTCTTCCTGTTCCTCAGTCTCCATAAGTTCCTTTTCAATGCGCTTTTTCTTTGCTTCAACAATAGCCTCTGATATTTTTGATGTAAAAAGCTCTATAGCCCTCAAAGCGTCATCATTTCCTGGGATCGGAAAATCAATATTATCCGGATCTCCATTAGTATCAACAATAGCAATAATAGGTATGTTGATCTTCCTAGCTTCAGCGACAGCTATGTCTTCTTTTATTGAATCAACGATGAAGATAGCTCCGGGCAGTTCTTTCATGTTTTTTACACCGCCTATATTTTTTTGGAGCTTTTTATAAACTTTATCCAGCTTTGACTGCTCTTTCTTTAAAAGAAGGTCCCAACGTCCATCTTCTTTCATCTCTTCAAGTTCAACCAGCTTTTCAGCGCTTTGTCTGACTTGGTCAAAATTGGTCAAAAGACCTCCCAACCAACGCTGATTCACATAATTTGATTCACATTTTTCGGCATATTCTTTGATAATATCCTGAGCCTGCTTCTTGGTTCCAACGAAAAGTACTCCTTTACCCTCTTCAACCATATTGCCGATGAAATCCAGAGCCTCTTTAAATATTTTTATGGTTTTCTGTAAATCAACAATATAAATCCCGTTTCTCTGGCAGAAAATATAGTCTTCCATTTTTGGATTCCACCGTCTCGTCTGATGGCCAAAATGAACACCTGCCTCCAATAATTCTTTCATGTTTACCGAAACCAACTGTGCTCCTCCGTCTTTTATCTCTTATGATACTGAGGTGCCTTGCGAGCTCCTCTTAATCCGTATTTCTTTCTTTCTTTCACTCTGTCATCTCTGGTCAATAAACCAGCCTCTTTTAATGTAGGTTTTAACTCCTTATTGAACTCAACCAGAGCCCTGGCAATGCCGAGCCTTATGGCTTCTGATTGCCCTGAGAGTCCTCCCCCATTGACTCTGACAAAAAGATCAAATTTATCACTTGTTTCTGTCAATAGGAGCGGCTTCTTGATTTTTTTTCTGTAACTCTCCAGTGAAAAAAAGTCCTTAAATGGCTGGAGTCTCTTATTGACATATAATGAAATGTCACCTTTACCTGGCCTCAGATAGACTCTGGCAACAGATGACTTCCGCCTCCCTGTACCGTAGTATTGTATTAAACTCAAAACTCCTCCTAAAACTTATATTCCTTTGGTTTTTGTGCTTCATGCGGATGATCAGGCCCCCGATAAACTTTAAGCTTTTTATGTATGGCTTGACCAAGCTTGTTTCTGGGTATCATTCCCCGGACAGCCTTTCTAATGATTTCTTCCGGCTTTTTTTCCATCATTTCTCCTAAAGTTTTCTCTTTTGTTCCTCCGGGGTAGCCTGAATGGGAATAATACTTTTTTTGAGCTAATTTATTCCCAGAAATCTTTATTTTCTCTGCATTTATGACGATTACATAATCTCCGCAATCTAAAAAGTCAACATATTGAGGCTTTCCTTTTCCTCGAAGCAGATCAGCGACTTGAGTGGCCAACCGCCCTAAAATTTTTCCTTCAGCATTGATAAGCCACCAGTTTCTCTCAATCTCGTTTTTTTTCGGTATGTAAGTCTTCATAACACGTATCCTTAGAACTTAACAGTAATAGATAATATTGATAATAAAATATATACAAGTATAGTTGAGAAAATATACTAAATCTTCAGATAATTGTCAACTAATTAAGCTATACGAGTCATGTATAATATTTATTAAGGGGAGAGGGCAAGGGATGAGGAATCCCCTGTGAGGGCTGAGCGGGCATGGTTCCTCTTTAGAGGGGAGCGAAGCCCGAACCGGGAGGGAGATTCCTCGCTGGGGAATCGAGCGGGTGACGAATCCCTTGCCCTTCCCCTTATATATCAAGTAAACTCTATCACGGTTTTGGAAAGGCTTCCAGCTATACCTAATTAAAAGTAAATTTAGGTTGTCTTGGGCTGAACTGCTTGATTAAAACTATTCCCAGAAGAAATCCACCGATGTGAGCGAACCAGGCAACTCCCCCCCCCAGCCCCACATTTATCAGCTGACCCAAAAACCATAATCCAAGGACAAAAGCAGCAGGTATGGGAATGATTCTTATGATAAAAATGAGGAACACAAAAGTGAGCACTCTGGCATGCGGAAATAATATTAAATACGCTCCCAAAATTCCTGCAATCGCCCCACTTGCCCCAATGACAGGAGTGGTTGAATTAAAATTAAACAGTATATGGACCATGCTCGCCCCTAAACCGGATACAAAATAGAAAAGAATGAATCGAGTCGGTCCCAAATGATCTTCTATATTATTTCCGAATATCCAAAGATAAAGCATGTTTCCTAGAAGATGAAACAAGCTTCCATGGAGAAACATGGAGGTAAAAAGGGTGAGGGGAGGGGAAATCCTGGGAACTCCAGCTATGGTGGTCAGGTGGGTCATCTCATATGGGATAACTCCCATCTTGATGATTAAATACTCCAGTCCGTTGATAGAAAAAACCTGATAGAAAAAAATCAAACAATTTAAAGCAATCAAAAAAACAGTGACATAGGGAAAACGTTGGGTGGGATTGTCATCTTTTAAAGGTATGAACATGGAACCGTGAAAAAAAAAGGCCTATTTGAAAATAGGCCTTTGATCTTTTTAATAATTAAGTTTGCTAAATAGAAATCTCAGTTACTTTACTTTTTTAATTCCTTCTCCAGTTTTTGTCTTTCTGCCTCTGCTTCTCTTGCTTCTTTATACCTTTCAAGGTATCTCTGGCCATCCTGGATATAGCGTTCCGCTCTGTCTGGATCAATCTTAGCCAGCACACTCTGGTAAATAACACTTAACCAAGAATAGGGTTCTGGATATTTTGGATCCAGCTCACTTGCTTTAATCAAACATCTTTCTCCCTCTTTGGCAGCCTCTAAACGCTGCTGTCTGCTAAGCCGGTTCTGCAGTCTAAAAGCTTTAGCCCATCGGTTCACTCCTTTTGAAAGCCATGCTTTGGGATTCTCAGGTTCCACTTTAGTTCTTAAATCATAATAGTGATAGGCTTGATCTACTCTTCTCACACTCAACTCTAGGTCTTCATAAAACTGGGCTATATAGGCATAACCCTGGGGATTGTAGGGTTCCAGCTCTATTCTTCTTAAATACATCTCCTCAGCCCTTTCAAAAGGTGTCTTCCCCGCCTCTTCTACTTCTTCTCCTTCTTCTCCTTCTTCTCCTTCCTCACTTTCACTACCTGCATATCTTTTATAAAACTCAGCCACAACATAATAATTACTCATATCCGTAGGATTCATTTCCAAAATCTTCAGAAACAACTTTTCAGCCTCTTCAAAATTTCTTAATTTATCATACATATCTGCCAAGGAGTGTATTATTTCCTCATTATCCGGACTGATTTCATAGGCCTTTTTCAAAGCTTCAAGAGCTTTTTGGGCACGTTCCATGTTTCTTTCAGTTTCAACTCCAGGGCTGTAAACGGCTTTATAACTTTCTCCTAGAAAACGGTGGGCTTGAACAAGATTTGGATTTAATTCTAAAGCTTTTTCATAGTTTTCTATAGCGTCTCTATACTTTTGCTCTGAAAAAGCTTGGTTTGCATTGGAGAAAAAATGATTTGCTTTTAGTCGGCTAACTTTAAGTTTCTCACAACTCACCGTAGCTAAAATGAGCATGACAGCTAAAACAAGGATCAGAGCGGGATTCATCTTTTTTAGAGACATTATGACCTCCTTAATCTTTGTATCGATTCATGTTAGTAATTTGAATTTATAATAAAAAGCCTCATTAAAGTCAAGTAAAACATACTTATTCTCCTGTTCATATCTAATTCCTTTTAAGGCGGAGACGGATTGGAGTTCCCCATAAATCAAAGTTTTCTCTCAAAAGAGCCAAAAAATATTTTTGGTAGGAGGGCAAAAGAGAACTCCGTGAGTGGGTAAAAAGAACAAAAGTAGGCGGAAGATCACTTTGCTGCACCATATATTTGATTTTTATTTTGTCTTTCTTTTTGGATAAAGGAGGATTGTGCTGGGTCACATAATTCAGAAATCTATTAAGGTGAGAAGTGGGGATTCTCATCCTTGCATTTTCATAAATTTTTGCAGCTAAATCTAAAATTTTAGGGGCTCTTTTCCCAGTTTCTGCTGATATAAAGAGAAGAGGTGCATAAGAAACAAATTCCAGTTTGGCATAGGTCTTTTCTTTAAAATCCTGGTAAACCTTTTCTTTAGAGGGAATTAAGTCCCATTTATTCAATGCCAGCATAAGCGGCTTTCCTGAATCATGAGCCAAGTGAGCTATGGCTGCATCCTGGCGGGTGGGAAACTCAGTTGAATCCATGAGCAAGCACACCACATCAGCTTTCTGAATGTTTTTCTTGGCTATGATGATACCTGCTTTTTCTCTTTTATCCTTAGTTCGGCTTAATTTGCGAATCCCAGCCGTATCAACAAGACAAAAAGGCCGCCCATTTCTCAACACAATGGTATCAATACTGTCCCTGGTGGTTCCAGGAGTTTCACTGACTATGAGCTTCTCCTGACCCACAATAAGATTAACCAGCGAGGATTTGCCTACATTGATTCTTCCTACAATGGCTATTTTCAGCGGTTTTTGCTGTTCTTCTTGATGAGACTTCTGGGGTATAACCTCATAGATCGCCTTTTCAAGTTTTTCTAAATTTCTTTTATGTTCTGCAGAAATTGAAATAATGGAATTTTCCCCTAATTTATAGAATTCCCATAGGTGTTTCTCTTCTATAAAGGATGAATCCATTTTATTAACTACCACAATTATGGGCTTGTTGAGCTTTTTAAGTGAAATATAGAGCTCTTGTTCAGGAGGTAGAATTCCCTTTCTGGCATCAAGCATGAATATCAAGGCATCCGCCTGCTTTGAAGCCTCCCATGCCTTAAGTTTGACTTTAGCTGTGATAGGATTTGATTCAGAATCAAAAAAACCGCCTGTATCGACGAGAATAAATTTTTTATCTTTTACCGTGCACAGACTTGAGTTCATATCCCGTGTCATTCCTGGAGACGAATGCACAAGTGCCTTTTTTTCTCCCAGAAGCCTATTGAATAATGTCGATTTCCCCACATTGGGAAATCCGATGATGGCAATTTGAGGTAGCTTTGTCATTTTTCCGGTCAAAAATTAAATAAGAAAAGATGTTTTAATCCATGATAAGGTCATAGCGGGGAAGAAAGGGTTTTCGAAGATCAATATGACCTGCTAAGGTCTCCTGTTCCGTTCCATTAATCAAGATGAATACTTTTTCAATAGATTTAAAGTTATAAGTAATAGAGTTAACAACCGAAAATATGGATGAGATTTCTGCAGAAGAACCTGAAGGATGGCTTGTTTGAAATTCTGAAGAAAAATCAATATAGGCAATTCTGTTTCTGGTGATATAAATTCCTCTGATCTTAGTTTCCAGAGGTAAAGGAGATATCAATCCTTGTTCCGATCCCAAAAGAAGTTCTTCAACAAGGCATTCTATCTGATGTTCCAAGGTGGAACCAAGGACTATCTCTCTTTCCTCCTTTCGAAGCAGGTTATCCTCTTCCGAAATAAAAAATAAAACCATTTTTTTTGTCTCCACCTCTTTTTCTCCGGAAATGCCCGTCTCCATGGTCTCGTCAGAAGTCACTTCTGGAGTTTTTTCCTTTCCCTGGCTGGCAAAAAAAAGAACTAATAAAATAATGAGTAGAGCAAAAAGAGCTGCAGGCAGAATTAATTTTTTATATTCCATAGTCTGTTTTATTGGAGAGTATAATCCTCTAAAAATTCAGCCAATCCAAGGTAAATGGCTGTGGCGATTCTATTCTGAAATTCATCTTTACTTAAGTTTTTTTCCTCATCAGGATTGGAGAGGAATGCGGTCTCAACCAGAACAGCCGGGCATGCCACCCCGGTTAATACCTTAAACGGAGCTTGTTTAACTCCTCTGTTCAGAGTTCCGCTCAGAGTATTGAGCTTAGTCTGAATCTTTTCTGCAAGTATGCTGCTCTGACGGATAAAAGAAGATTGAGCCATATCCCATAAAATTAATTTTAAGTCATCCTCCTCTTCGCTCTGGATCCCCTCCAACTCAGTGGAATTGTTTTCCATATAGGCAAGCCTGCGGACTTCTTCATCTGTGGCGTTCAAACTGAGAAAAAAAGTTTCAGAACCGCGTGCGGTCCTTCTGTAAGATCCATTGGCATGAATGCTGATAAAAACAAATGCCTTGTAATTATTCGCAATAGCAGCCCTTCTTTCCAAGGATACATCTACATCCTCTTCTCTTGTGAGTTGAACCCGGTAAGGAAGGTTTCTTTCAATTATTTTTTTTAACTTCAAGGCGATCTCCAGAGTGATGGTCTTTTCTTTGGTTCCATACCTTCCCTCAGCCCCGGTTTCAAGTCCTCCATGACCAGGATCGATAACAATGGTCTTTAATTCTTCTTGTCCAGAGATATTTGTTGGATTGTTCGAACCAGAGCTGCTATCTGGTGCCGCCAAGTCATTATTGTTTTCTGCAGATTCCTCAAATGAAGAACCCAGGTCTATTAAAACAAGTGAAGAATCCTGAGAAATAGAATGCTGGTACTGAAAACTTTCATCAAATGTCTTTATGGTAAATATGCAGTAGTCAGATCCTTTTAACCATTCTACAGATTTTATCCGAGTGCTTTGAAAAGGACTTTTGTTTATACGAAAGGGATTGTCAGCTCTTGCTCTGACCATTATATAAGAACCGCTTTTTTCAGTATCCAAGCTCAAAGGCTGAGAAGATTCAATGAAAACGCGAGAAAAACTTGGATAGTCTTTGACTGACACCCGGATAAAAACTTCTTCTTGTGAAAAAAGAAATCCCTGAATAAATATTAAAATAATGAAAATTTTCAATATGTATTTCTTCATTTCAGTAGATATTTTCAATGGAGGCGGCGGGAATTGAACCCGCGTCCGAAGGTATTCAACAAGAGGACGCTACATGCTTATCCTCTTCGTTTTTCTCGCTTCAAAGCGGTTGAAGAGGAAAACTACCTTGAAGCCAGCTCCAAAAAATTTCGCTCGCCTGGCTCGGAGCCCGCCAGGTCTGCTATCCTGCTAGTCGACGTTTCTAGAGCGCCGCAGGAGAGCACTAGAGAAACGGCATGCCTTTTTAGGCAGCTAATGGCATTGATTCTGCACTTATAAATTTCCACCTGATTAACGAGGTGGGTGGGGCCTCGACATGCTTCCTCAGTCTCTTTACCTCCGTCGAACCCAATTCGCCCCCGTCACATTAATCATTATATTTGAGATAAAAAAAATGTCAACCAATGGGCAAAACAAATCTCCTAAAAAAAGTTGTCACTGTCTCTATTATAAGATATAATTTTTAAAAAGATTGATTGGACGGGATATTCTCACAAATAAGCAAAAATGTGAGCGTAAGGTCATTTATAGAAAAGATTGAAGGGAAATGAATGCCGAAAAACAACAAGAAAATCGGTAAATACGAAATCCTAGATACCATTGGAAAAGGGGCTATGGGGGTGGTCTATAAAGCTCTAGATCCAGATATCAATAGAGTGGTTGCTATCAAAGCAATAAGATTTGATGTCATTTCCGAAGAATCCGACCGCGAAGAAATAATGAAACGCTTTATCAGAGAAGCCCAATCCGCGGGAAAACTCATCCATCCAAATATAGTGACTATTTATGATGTGGTGAGAAGTAAAAATATGACCTACATAGTGATGCAGTACATCGAAGGATACAGTCTTCAGAAGCCCATCTCTTCAGGCGAAAAAATTCCCACTGAAAAGGCAGTCCGTCTTATGACCCAAATATGCGATGCCTTAGGATATGCTCACCAAAAAGGGATCATTCACAGGGACATAAAACCTGCCAATATACTTATCGACAAAGAAGAAAATCCCTATTTGGTTGATTTTGGTATAGCCAGAGTTGAGACATCCACCATCACTCAAACGGGGAGGACTGTAGGGACTCCCAGCTACATGTCACCGGAACAAGTGATGGGAGAAAAGGTAGACAAATGTTCTGATATTTTTTCTCTGGGTGTTCTCCTTTACGAAATTCTTATTGGAAAAAGACCCTTTCATGGAGACAGCATAACCACAGTCATCTATAAAATTATCAACGAAGAGCCCCTTTTATCAATTGAGATAAAAAAAGCACTGCCTAAAGGATTTGAACCCATTATTTCAAAAGCATTATCCAAAGATCCTAAGAAACGTTATCAAACATGTGATCAACTCAAAGATGACCTTGAGGAAAATTTAAAGATTTCATCCCAAAAAATCCCTGAAAAATCAAAAAGACTTTGGATTCAAATATCTGCTGCTGTGGTTGTTTTTTTTGTTTTAGCAACAGCTTCCGTTCTGCTGCTAAAAGGAAAAATACATCTGCCTTTTATGACTTCTGAAAAACCCATAGAAATAACAGTTGAATCTCCTCTTCCTCCAGCCAAATTAATCAAAGGATTGATAAACCTTCCACGTGAACTTGAAAACCAGATAAAAATGAGTTTTGAGAATAAAAATTATTTAGAAACGGCTTCTCTGGCAGAAAAAATCCTCTCTTCTTATCCTGACAATGAAACCGCAAAAAACTATCTTAAGAAGGCACAAGATAAAATCCAAAATAAATCCAAAGAAAATGAGATATCTAAATATCTAAAATCAGGGATCAATCATTACAAAGAAAAAAGATATGAGAACTGTATAGATGATATGAAAAATATCTTGAAATTAGACAAAGAATATCAGGAAGCTAAAAATTATATCTATTTGGCAGATACTGCTTTATCTCAAATCGAAATAAAGAATATACTTGAAAAACAAAGAAAAGCAGAGGAGACCAAAGACCTTGATTCTGTAGTCAATGACATAGGATCCGAAAATATTTTAGAACAGAGAAAAGCTGACTTGAATCTTCTTTTCAACCACTACCGAGACATCAAATCTGTTTATTCTGATGTAAAGGTCAATTTCAATAACACTAGAGAAGCCAAAGTGGAGTTTTCCCATATGCTTATAGCGGTTTATAAAAAAACCAATCAAAGAAAAGTCCTGTTCGATGGAATAAAAACCTGGAGGATGAAAAAGATTGGAAATAAATGGAAAATCGTTGATAATTAATAATAAAATCTGATAATATTTATTTAGCAAAAAAAAAATGAAAAAATGGGGAATTTGGATCCGAAAAAATTTTTCCAAATCCGTGGCTTTTCTCTTTATTTTTGTAACCCTGGCTTTTTCCTCCGTTAAACTGGAAGTTGTCGTAAACAACGCCAATATAAAAATAAAGCCTGAAATAGGCGGCGAGAACATTGCCAAAGTCAATATCGGCACAATCCTTGTAGGTGAAGAAAAACAAGGGGAATGGTATAAAGTCAGCTTTAATAAACAAGATGAGGAAATAACCGGATATATTCATGAAATGCTGGTCAAAGTGGTTGATAAGGAAGAAATCCAACTAAGTGAATTGGAACCCCCATTAGACAAAGAACTGGCACAGGAAGAAATCATTGCAGAAATAGAAGCCACTATTGAAAACAGTAAAAAATTAATCCGCCAAGAAACCCAACTGGATGAAGCCATAGAATCGCTAAGGCCCCTGATTCCAAAAGTGTTCAGAGTTGCAGATTTAAACAAACAGAAAAAACTAGCAGGAGAGATATATTTCTGGATAGGGTTGGGCTATGCGGCTCAGAATAAAGAATTCTCAGCCCTCAAAGAAATAAAAAATATGTTTGAAGTCGATCATTCCTATGCCCTTGAAATCTCGCGAAATATTTACGATCCAAACATTGCCAAAATAATAAACCTTGCGGAAAAAGAATATCTAGGTCTCATTGAAGAGTATTATTTAAAAATATCCACCAAACCACAGAATGCCATACTAAAATTAAATGGAACCCAAATAGGCAATACTCCTAAAACCATTAAATCAGACTCCCCTATATTTAACATTGAAATTGAAAAAGATGGATATAAGACCATTAAAGAAGAGATCTTCTTGGTAACTGAAACCAGTGAAAAAGAATTTATACTTCAGAAAAACGGTAGGGAGGTCCATATAAGTTCAATTCCTTCCGGAG
This sequence comes from Candidatus Aminicenantota bacterium, assembly GCA_041686095.1. GTDB lineage: Bacteria > Acidobacteriota > Aminicenantia > Aminicenantales > Aminicenantaceae > WJMT01. Next base: position 20,815 of record JAWLEN010000014.1, on the reverse strand, counting down.
CAAAAATCTTTATGAACGGAAAATACATTGAAAAAGAAACCAATGCGAATCTTCCTTTTGTGGAATTTGGAACCCACCAATTAAAAATCATAAAAACACACTTTGAAGACTGGGAAGAAAATTTCGAGGTCATGCAGGGCGAAGGCCCTCTCAAGTTAGAAGTCACCCTCAAATCAAAGGAATATGTCAAAGTTGATCAATGGGGAAAAATCGATACAAATTTTTTTGAGGCTCCCACAGGAATAACTATGGACAAACAAGGTTTCTTCTATGTGGTGGATGAAAGTAACTTGAAGATAAAAAAATTCAGACCAGAAAGAACATTCACCGGGGAACTGACAAAAAATAAACGGGATCTCAACAAACTAAAGAGTCCTTTTGGGATCACTGTGGACAACCAGGGATATCTGTACGTCACTGACACCAGGAAAAACTGTGTCATGAAGTTTGACAAAAATGGAAATTTTGTTCTTTCCTGGGGAAAAGAAGGCTCCGGGGACACTGAATTCAATACACCTTTAGGAATTGCTTTGGACAGCGATAATAATGTGTATGTTGCTGATTCAGGCAACCATAAAGTAAAAAAGTTCACTGATTTGGGAGTTTTAAAAGAAGTTTGGGGAGACAAGGGATCTGCAGAAGGAAATTTTGTCTATCCAGCAGGAATCTTTGTTAATGAAAAAAATGAAGTGTTTGTCACCGATCAAAAAAGACTTCAAAAGTTTACCAATAATGGAGAATTTATTTTAAGTTGGGGTGATATGGGAACAGAACCTGGCCAGTTTGACAGACCTACAGGAATTTTTACTGACAGCCATAACTATATTTACATATCAGATACCTATAACCACCGGGTCCAAAAATTTGATGAAACTGGATTATTTATAACTGAATGGGGCAGCAAAGGGACCCAAGACAACCAGTTGAAATTTCCTATGGGTATCATGGTTGATTCTGATGGTTTAGTCTATGTTGTGGAGAGAGACAACAACAGAATTCAAATATTCGGCATTTCATCTAAATAAAATAAATCTAAAAGATCTCTATTTTATATCCGGCTTTAAGTGCTCAATAAAAAATTCTACTCTTGCTTCTCCGTAACGATCAAAACGGATTCCATGCCTCTGTTCTGGATACATCATCAAATCAAATTTTTTATTGTGTCTTAAAAGGGCCTGAATCAGCTGGATTGTATTTCCAGGATGAACATTGTTATCCACGGCTCCATGGTGAATAGCTAAATGGCCTTTTAGATCTTTCGCATAGTTCATACAGGAACCTTTTTCATATCCTTCAGGATTATCCTGGGGTCTTCTCATATACCTTTCTGTATAAATGGTGTCATAATTTCTCCAATCTGTAACCGGTGCACCAGCCACTCCCACATGAAAAACATCCGGAGCTTTAAGCATGGCTATACAGGTCATGTAACCTCCATAAGAATGACCATAAATTCCGACCCTCTGCTCATCAATATAAGACCTTTGGGTTAAAAATTTCACAGCAGACACATGGTCTGCCAGTTCTATCTGCCCCAGATTCATATACATGAGATTCTGAAAATCTTTACCTCTTCCTGAAACTCCTCTGTGATCAATAGATGCCACAATAAAACCCAGTTGGGCAAGAGCCTGGCTTTGGCTGTTCCAATTGAATCGATTATAAATCCTCTTGGCTCCCGGTCCTCCATAAACAGACATGATTAAAGGATATTTTTCATTTTCATTAAAATGCGCTGGTTTATACAAAATCCCGTCTAATTTATATTTCCCATCTGCTGATTCAAAAATAAAATGTTCTGGTTTGATTAGCTTTAGATCCTTGAATTCCTGTGTGATCACAGAAGAACCAAGTTCTCTTATTTTCTTCCCATCGGCTGTATAAAGATTTATTTGTCCGGGTTCCTCAAAAGAGGAAAAATAATCGATAAAATAGCCACAGTCTGGAGACATGGATACCTGATGAGAGCCCGCTTCCTGAAGCAGCTTTTCAAATCCGCTTCCATCTGTTTTTACTCTGTAAAGATAGGACTCTAATCCCCTATTTTCCTGACCGCTGAAATAGATCCATCCTTCCTCTTCATCCACTCCCAGCACTCTGTTTATGGGAAGCTTGGTCGCTGTTAATTGTTTGATTAGATTTCCTGAAATATCATAAAGATAAATCTCTTTCCATCCGCTTTTCTCTGAAGTCCAGATAAAATGTTTGTTGTCTTTTAAAAACTTAAAGTCATCATCTGCCTCTATGTAACAGCTGTTGGTATCTCTCAGTATCATGTTGACTTCCCCTGTTTCTGGATCAGCAGCAAACAGCTCCAGTACATTCTGAAGCCTGTTAAGGCGTTGATAGGTGAAATATTTTCCGTCTGGGGTCCATTTTCCCTTAAAAAGATAAATATTTGTGTCAATACCGGTCTCAATACGAACTGCCTCCTGACTTTCAATATCCACTATATAAAACTGAACAATGGGATTGTTTTTCCCGGCCTTTGGATAGCTCTGCATCTCTAAGGGTGGATTGGGATCTATATCATGGACAATAGGATATTTTTTAACAGGACTTTCATCAAATTCCATATAAGCAATTTTTGAGGAATCTGGAGACCACCAAAAGGCATCGTACTGCCCCAGCTCTTCAGGATATACCCAATCTGGAAATCCTTTTCGCAGGTCTTTATGCCCTCCTTCGGTTAGGGGTGTTTCATTTTCCTCGAAATCTTTAATATAGAGGTTAAAATCACGTATGAAAGCTCTGTATTTAAGGTTTGGAGACAGCACTTCAGAGTATATTCTGCCCCGGACACCTCTAAACTCTTTTTCAGGGACATAAGAAATCATCTCATGGGAACTAAGATCATAAATGAATGCTTTGCTTTTAACCTTAAACCTTATTTTTTTCCCTTGGTTTATAAATTCAAAATCTTCAAAAGGGAGTTTTTCAAGATTCTTCCCTGTGAGTCCATTATATTTAGAGATGATTGTTTCTTCATCAAAAAGGTCTTCTTTTTCCCCCGTTTTGATGTCTATTTTTTTAAAGCTTTTTTCCTCTTTGAAATACAGGCCTGTTCCATCTGGCAGCCACTGGATCCTTTCCAGCCCTTCTGTCTTAATCAAATCTTTATCTTTGATTAATTTCTCATAAAGCGCTTTTCCTCTGACTTGGGTAAATGATAAGGATGCCAAAGATAAAATGAGGATAAAAACTGATAAAAATATACATCCTTTTCTAATCTTTTCACTCATGAAAACCTCCCAATCAAATTTTTTGTTCCATTTTATTTAAATCATGACTCGCTCAAAAATCAATAAAAATATGACTTCTAGTCTGATTTCAGAACAGCCACACCAATGGTGCCCGGTCCTGAGTGCGCCCCCAGTACTGGGGCTGCATTCATGACCATAACTGGCTTCCTTCCTATTCTTTGTTTGATTTTTTCTTTTATTCTTTGCCCGGAATCCTGGGCATTTACATGCGCCACAGCTGTTAGAAACCTTGTTTTCCTCTGTTTCTCCTTTTCTGTTCTATGAATCACCAGGGATAAGATTTTTTCTTCAAGCTTTTTCCTTCCTCTTGCTTTTCCAATGGAAATGAGTGCCCCCTTGGGATCTAGAGAAAGGATGGGATTGATATGAAAGATCTTTGCCAATAAGCCTTTAGCCTTGGTCACCCTTCCTCCTTTGATAAGATACTTCATGGTTTGAATCCCAATGTAAATCTCTGTGTTCTGGATCGCCTGTTCCACTTTCTTCGAAACAGCTTCAAAGGAGCTTCCTTTTTTTAGTGATTCAAGGCTTTCCATCACGATCAATCCAAGTCCTACGGAAAGATTTTTACTGTCAATAACTTTTATTTTTTGAGGATCCGTGTTCTTGGCCGCCTGAAGAGCTGTTTGATAAGTACCGCTGAGACTGCCCGATAATTGGATAGAAAGCACCCCTTTATAATGCAGAAGGAGGTCTTTATAGACTTTTGTAAAATCCTTAATAGAAGGTTTGGATGTTTTGGGAATTTCAGCCGAAGACTCCAGGATATCATAAAATTCTTCTGGAATAATATCCACTTTATCTGTAAACACTTTGTTTTTAGCATGAAATTTAACTGGGACAAAGTAGATGTCATGATTCTCCACATATTCTTCAGGTATATCACAGGTTGTATCCGTCACAATGGCCAGGGGTTTCTTATTCTCAGATGAAAGACTCTTTGAGCTGTCCCATATCTTTTCAGACGAGATGCTTCCGAATTTTGATACACAAGATAATACCTGCCTGGGATTTTGGGTTCGAATATGTATCTTGGCGAAATTTAAAGTACTGTAAAAAAACAAATCTCTTCCTATTGAATGAAGTTCTTTCACCAAATGAGTCCGATCAAGATTTTCTTTCCTGACACAACACTCCACACAGAATTTTTCTTGTCCCTCCTTCTTTTTTAATCCAGGCTTATAAATTCCCTCTTTGGCCTCTTCAAATCCAGAAATCAAAACCCCTTTTTTTATAAAATCTAGGATTCCCTTTAAAAAATAAACAAAGGCTTTTCCCCCTGCATCCACCACGCCCTTTTTATTCAAAACTTCCAATTGATTCGGGGTGTTTTCTAAGGCTGATGCCGCTTTCTCATAGGACTTTTGCAAAAGGATAAAAAAATCATCCGTTTCAGAAACCGATTCTTTTATACAATCAGTCCATGCTCTCATCACTGACAATGCGGTTCCTTCAACCGGATTCTCAAATGATTGATAGACCCTTTTGACCGCCTTTTCCACGGCCTGAGAAAAATCTTTCACAAAAACTCTTTTGAAGTTCTTAACTCCTAGTGCAAATCCTGAAAAAAACTCAGCAAAAATAGCCCCAGAATATCCTAAAGCTGTGGATTCAACACTCTCAGCGATTTTCTCACTGCTTTGGCTCAAAGACGATGATTTGAATATAATTTTTGTGCTTATGTATTGAAATGTTTTTTTTAAATTTAAACCCGTGTCTTTATCAGGAATGGGAAATACATTTATTTTATTCAGCTCTTTTTCATGAGAAATGACTTTTTGACATCCCACCATCACAGCACGGCTGTAGCGGGTGCCGTCAAGATAGCGGATTTTTGTAAAAAACGAATCTCTCACTTTTGAATTATCATATCATGATTGATTTTTAAATAACATATAAAATTGATCATTAAACCAGATTTTGTTCATCCATGCTGCCTGTCCTATATCCTTTCAGATCTAACGTAATATAGGTGTAACCAATCTGATGAAGTTTATATAAAATTTTTTCTCTATTTGTTTTTTTTATCAAGATCTCCATATCAGCTGGTATCACTTCTATCCTTGCTGTATCTCCATAATGCCTGACTCGCAACTGCCTTATTCCAAATCCCCGAATATAATCTTCAGCTTCTTCTATCATAGAAAAATCAGTTTTTGAGAGCGAAGTGTGATAAGGAATGCGAGTAGCCAAACAAGAAAGGGAAGGTTTATTCCAAGTGCTGAGTTTTCTCTGTTTTGATAAATCCCTTATATCCTGCTTGGTCAGTACTGCTTCCAGCAGAGGTGTCAACACCCCCAGCTCTTCACATGCTTTCATCCCTGGCCGGAAAGAATCTTTGTCATCTGCATTCTCGCCGCACGCTACATGATGAAAGCCCATTTCTTGAGCGAACTTCTTTATCAATAAAAACACAGCTTTTTTGCAAAAATAACATCTCTGAGGTGAATTCTTTATAAAATCTTTGTGATCAAGTAATTTTGTTTGGATTATTTTGTGTTTGATTCCAATTTCTTGAGCTATTTTTTTGGCCTCTCGGATCTCATGGCGCGGAATAATTTCTGATGAAAACGTCACAGCAAGAGCCTTATCACCCAGGACTTGATAGGCAACGTCTGCTAGAAAACTGCTGTCCACTCCTCCGGAAAAGGCAATAACAAGGCTCCCCAAAGACTTTAATTCTTGCTTGAGCTTTTTAAGTTTATCACTCGCTCTCATCTCCCATCTTCCGTTTGTTGCCTTCACTCGATCTGACTAACGGCGTCCTAATAAATATCCTATTAGAAATCCAATAAAGAGAAGTCCTAAAATCATGATAACCCCAGAAGCACTGACCGTCCAGAAAAGAAGCTGAATGGTTATTATTTTAGAGTTCTGTAGTATTAAGATCAACGCTATGACACATAAAATCCCTATAATCACTACTTTAGGTTTCATAGGATTTGCCCTCCTGTCATTTGTTTCTTCTATCATAAAGGAAATACTATAAAAATCAAGATATTCCATACTGTATGACTTGCCGCATCCGATACAACTGCCTTCTTCCATAAAAACAACCCTCCCCAGAGCAGTCCGCATACACATATGGACAAAACAATTCTTCTCTGTGCCTATGATTAAAGTTATAGGTAACATGATGATCGATACCGGCTCGCCGTTCGCTGTGGTATGCCCTTTATCCGTGATTGAAGATAAAGGGGTGTTCAACAAACAGGAGGTGATCAAATCCCGGGGCACATTCCTGAAATGGCCCTTTACAACGGCTGATTACAATTATATTTCTAAGGCAAAGACCCTTCGGTTCGGCGATCTGACTGTGGATAATATACTGGTGTATTTTGCCGAACTGCCGGCCATGTTTACCTCCCCCTTGCTGGGCAAGGAATTTCTCGAGCATTATATTACGACCATTGATTTTGCTGAGAACAAAGTATTTCTGGAACAGATCGATGATGAGTTTAAAGACAATCTGTATTCTGTAGGACTGGCTGTGAAAAAGCTGGAGAATAAGACCATTGTCCGGGGAATCTGGCAGAACTCTCCTGCGGATCAATGCGGGATTCAGATCAATGATGAGATCATCAGTATCAATGATCAGGAAACCCAAAAACTTACTCTTCATCAAATAGACAGCCTGCTGGAGGATCCCGCAGTACCGGAGATCTCTCTATTACTTGAGAATGAAGGCGGGGTGCGGTCTGTGACTTTAGAGAAAAAATATTTGATCCGCCGGCAGAACAAGTAAGGAGATGATCCTTGTCAGGAGAGTGTCTCAGAATTAGATTCCGCTTTGCTTCAACTGGACGGATATTGAACTTCTTCAGGTCCAGATCCCAATAATTTCTCTGATCTCCTCTTATCTTCCTTCCCTTTGTGAACATGTCTTCCAGATATCGAATCCTTCTTCCGTCCCGCATCGGCCGGAATCATTGTATCCGCACTGTCTGACAGCAGACAGGAAAGTGACCAGAGTCCGAAACATCCGGCTGTATCCATCCTCTCGTAGCTCTCTTCGGCACTGGTTCTGATTCCGTACATCTGGAAAGTGTGGGATTCCAAGCTTCACGCCGGAATTGTGCTGTTTTCTACTCTTCATGTGATTCAGATTACAAACCATCTTTTCACCTCCTCGGAAGCCAGAGCCACCGCATCTCTGCCTAATCCAGAGGAGCTCCCCTCGTACCCTGACGTTTGACCTTCGTCCCATCGGCCATCAGAGACTTAAAGTCCCGGGGCTTCGAGCAGGGCTATTGCCCATAACCCTCTGCCAGTTCTTTTATACTCCTGTGCAAAGTACTCCTGCCCGGAGCTTATCCCTTAATTCCTCTCACTTCCTTCTCCGCCATACGGAAGAAAAGATGAAACGCTTGCCCCACCGCCGCTTCCAACGCTTCTCTCTGATATTGCATATTGGGAAGAATCGAGAGATGCGCTGCCAATGGGGAAAAGACCTTCTCTGTTTGCCGGTCAAGGAGCTGTGCCAGCCGGTAGTGGATCGGGACAAACTCAATAAACTTGTCCCTGAGATTCTCAGGCTAAATGCGAAAATAATCAGTAATACTAAATTTGCTGAGCTGTGGCTGATGTCCGGCGTATTTTATCGTCTCTGGGGCTCGTGAGGCGCTTTCGCCCACCAGGGGCGGCTTCCGATGGTCCTTAACATCTATTTTGTCGTGATTTATCTTTCTCAGCGATGGTTGAATGGTAATATGGCAATTATGATGCACTCCCAGCTACCGCAGCAGAAAAGCAAATTCCCATATTTTTCATTAAGCGGCAATATATTCCGCGAGAAGGGCAAGATGATGAAGGAAGAACTCTCGTTCCCACAACTTTAGGGTTTCCTGCTCCCTAAGAGGGAGAAACCTCTGGACATCCTGGCGAGCGGTGTCCCAGTCGATCTCGGTGATCCTTTTCTTCAATCTCATTTCCAGCCAATCGGGACTGATTCGCAGCTTCCGGCCTGCCCAGGGTCCCTGTTGGTTGAGCGAATTTTGGAGCAGTTTGAGATCCGGAACGATCTTCTTGCCGATGTACCAGATAAAATCATACCAGTCCCTTCCCTTTGTATACACCCGGCCGAGAAGGGCGCTCAGTTTCATGGCAAATCCGGACTCCAGACTTTGGGCGGTTATGGCAGCGATAACGGGAAAAGCAATGTAGCGTGTTTTGTATCGCGACCCCATAGGGGGATTGACGTCGATCTCGAGCTTCACTTTAATGGACTTCCTGGCGTTTCGTTCAAAGGGCAAATCCAGGAGCAGGACCTTGCCGAGGGAATCTGTCCGCAGAAACGCTTTCTTGACCGCCGCCTCTTCCTTCGTCTTGTCAGTGACAGTGAAATGCAGGCCTTCGCCCGCACCGTCTTTTAAAATATGGTCCAAATAGAACGTCCAGCTGAAATCAGGGTCCGGCTGTTTTAAAAAAAAATCCAGATCCTCGGAAAAGCGGTTCATACCGTAGATAATGCGCAGGCACGTTCCGCCGTGAAAAACGGCCTGCGTCCTGGAAAAGAATCCGGCCCGGGAGAGGCTGGCCAAAACGTGCTGCTGGACGAGTTCCTGGAGGACATTTTCCTGATCGATGACGCTCATAATCGAATATTCCTTGATCTTTTCTTCGAAGATACGATCCGTCATTTGCGCAGCTCCTGAAAAAGATTTCTAAGATAGTCCGCAGTTCGCCGGTCGCGAAGGCTCCCGGACACTTCGCTCAGGCTTTCGAAGGACATGTTTTCGAGATCATCCCGTTCAATCCGCATGGATTCCGTCAGAAAGACAAGTCCGTCTTTTTCCCAGCTCACTTCCTTTCTCGTATAGATCAGATCGGCGATAGCCCTCAAGGGTGTGGCCACAAAAGTCCAGCTCCGGCCGTCGATTTTATGAGCTCGAACACCGGCTCGTGGATTGACGGCCGGGACGCGTTTGAAACTGAAAATCCCAACAGAGGTATTGAACGTCCGGCTCCTTGAGGACGTCACGCTGGCAACCTGGTAAACCGCTTCCGGAATAAGACCATGGTGGGCGAGGGCTGATTCCAGACTCACATGAGATGGAGAGTGCAGCATTGCGGCAATGACGAAGGGGTGAGGATGTGTTTTTCGAAACTCCTGGGCAAGCAGGAACAGACCCGGCTTGAGCCGGATGATTTCGCCCGCTGAGACTGCGCGATGAACGAGCACTTTTCGGGCTGCTTCGGACCGATCGCCGAATAGATTCCTCACGACAGTTTCGTCGAAGAGGCCCCCTGGAGGCGAGAGACGGAAGACTTTTTCGGTCAGCGTTTGCATCGTGCTATTAGGTTACAATATTTGTAACCTTTATGCAATAGTCGCCCCAAATAGAATAAGATTAGAATTTCGTTTTTTTCTCCTGCATTTAATGAAGAGGTTCATCACAGAAATGTATACCTATAGTTGAAAAAAGAGGGACACCGTATTAAATTCCTCTTGGAATACCAATTTCCTAAAAGGAGGGATAACGATGTCCCTATCATTATTGTATAGATCCATTTATACCATCCAGAAAATTGTATGGCTTCTCTACAAAACATCAACTTTCTTCCTCTCATTCTGATACCTAATTATCTCCATGAGTTAACATATAAAAAGGATGGGCTGAGATGATAAAGAAAGTCTATGATGTTCTCTCTTTTCTGTGGGTTTCTTGTTGACTGAAGGTAATTTTTGTGTGTATTATAATCGATAGAGTCGCTTAGAGGGTAGAAACTTGATGAAATGGAGGGAAAATCAGCATCAACAAAAAAAACGAATTGCCTATCCTTAATTATAGAGGTTTCAGGATATGTCCTCTTTGCTGCTTTTGTGGTGTCAGGAAAAGTCAACTATCCTTTTGCTCTGCTCTTTTTTACTGCTGCTGTGATTCTCGGTATAATCCTTTCTATTATGACTTTACTATTAGAAGAATTTTCCCGACAGCGTTATCCAAAATTAAAAGACATTTTTATAATCACATTTGCCAGTATCGCGGAAAATTTTATTTACAGACAATTTTTATCCCTAGTCAGAACAAAAGCCTTTTTTGACCTTGTCAAAGGGAAAACTAGTTGGAGAGATATCAAGAAGAAAGGCTTTAACCGGAGGGATTAATGCAGAAAAAACTACTTTTTATCGTTTTAATGTGTTATCTGATCGGGTTTCTGTTTCTAATGCAGCTTTTTGCTCAAGTGGAAAAAAAGGAAGAAGCTCGTCAAGCATTAGAAGCTAAAAATTTTTCAGGAGCAATCGAAATATGTCTTATCCAACTGGAAAAAAATCCAGATGACTATGAATTTCAATACATCCTTGCCCGAGCTTATGCCTTCTCAGACCAATGGAACAAAGCACACCAAATAATAAACGAAATGCTCAAATATCATCCAGCTAATATTGACGTGCTTTTACTCAAAGCCAGGATTCAAGCCTGGCAGGGTTTCTATTCTGAAGCTAAAAAAGGCTTTCATCACATATTGTCATTGGACCCAAAAAATAAAGAAGCCTTAAGGGGTCTGGCTGATACTGCTTATTGGCAAGGAAATCTCAAAGAAGCCGAAAATATCTATCTTAAATTACTGGACGAATCATCGAAGAAAGCAGACCTATACCATCAATTAGGAATTTTATACAGAAACATGGGCAATTATGCCAAAGCAAGAAAATACCTGACGGAAGCCGTCGCTATTTCTCCTGACGTTGAAGCATACAAACACACTCTGAGAAACATCCATCATAAATTTAAAGATAGATTTGAATTCAGATATCATCATAATATCCAGACCTTCAACGATAACAGAAAAGACTATATCGATAATCAATTCAATCTATACTTGAATATCCAAAAACTCCAAACATCCATGTTGTTATGGATAGACCAAACAAAAAGATTTGACACCAGAGATCATCAATACAAATTTGAAATCTATCCCAGACTCTGGAAAAACTCATACACCCATTTTTATTACTCTTTTTCCCCTAAAGCTGTCCACTATCCTTCCTCTTCCTATTTTATTGAATTATATCAGTATTTTCTCTCTTCTGCTGAATTTTCACTAGGCTATAGAAAAATGAACTTTAGAGAGAATCCAGCGTCTATTTATACAGGCTCTCTGGGATACTATTGGAATCAGTATTACTCATGGTTGAAGTGGTATTACACGCCTAAAGAAAAGGGAAATTCTTTATCATGGAGCTTAAATATCAGACGTTATTTTTCAACCGATAATTATATATTTTTAGGATTCGGAATAGGTTTCCGTCCATTCGAAATCATGACTCTAGACGATCTATGGTTTGCTCAGACTCAACTGTTTCTGGCGGGTTTTAACTTCTTTGTAATGAAAAGAATAAGGATTCAATTTTTCTATACATATCAGGGCGAAAAAGAAGGATTGAAAAGGAACTCGTTTTTATTGATAAGTGGATTCAGATTCTAATAAAGGAGACCGCATGAATATAAAAAGAATTTTGACTCTCTGTTTTCTTATTTTGTCAATGGTTTGGCCTGTATTTTCTCAAAAAGCTCTTTTCAATCAGGATCTCTTGTCTGTTTTTCAGTACAGGTCATTAGGTCCAGCTAATCAAGGAGGCCGAATACTCAGGATTCTCCCTCACCCTGAACAAGAGTTTACATTCTACATTGTCACTGCCAGTGGAGGAATTTGGCAAACCACAAACAACGGCACCACATTTGAACCAATTTTTGACCACCAAAACACCATAGCCACAGGAGATATGGCTGTGTCTCAGTCTAATCCTGATATCTTATGGGTTGGAACCGGGACCCCTGCTTCTGGCCGACTTTCTCTTTTGGGAGATGGGGTGTATAAATCCGAGGATGGGGGTCAAACCTGGGAACACATGGGATTAAAAAATACGGGCCACATCGGAAGGATCGCCATCCATCCAAAAAATCCGGATATGGTCTATGCGGCGGCTGTGGGATATCACTTCTCCTTTAATCCTGAAAGAGGACTTTACAAGACCACAGACAGAGGAAAAACCTGGGAGAAATCGCTTTTTATCACCGAAAAAGTAGGCGTTGTGGATGTGATCTTGAATCCGAAAAATCCAGACACTGTGTATGCAGCCACCTATGATAAGAGCAGAGTCCCTTGGAATTTTGAAGAAAGCGGCCCTCTCAGTGGTATTTATAAAAGCACAGACGCCGGAAACAGCTGGAGAAAACTGGAAAACGGCCTTCCTTCTGGAAAAATAGGGCGCATAGGGATCGCAGTGTATCCTAAGGATCCGGACATCATCTATGCTTCCATAGAGAACAACAATCTCCGGCCTCCCACCAAAGAAGAGGCGGAAAGAGATAAGAAACAGGGCCGCAAGCCTGAAGAGCGAAAAATTGGAAGAGAAGTCTACCGCTCCCTGAATGGAGGAGAAACCTGGGAAAAGATGAGTCCAGACGATCTCACCCTCTGGGGCGGCAAATGGTATGGTGTGATCTACATTGATCCCAATGACCCTGATGTGGTTTATCTGCCCAGCACTCCCCTGCTCAGGTCCGAAGACGGGGGTCGGACCTGGGGAAAAGACGGAGTTGAGAATCTGGCCAAGGGAGTGCATGTGGACCACCACGCCCTCTGGATCTATCCGAATAATTCCAATCACATATGGCTGGGAAACGACGGGGGCCTGGCTGTGTCTTATGACCGGGGACAAACCTGGGATGTTTATGAAAATCTCCCTATTGCCCAGTACTATGCGGTGGGCGTGGACATGGAGCAGCCTTACAACATTTACGGAGGGACTCAGGACAATGGATCTATAAAAATTCCCAGCCACAGTATATATGGAGAAATCAACAGAAACGACTGGCAGTCTGTGGGCGGAGGAGACGGAATGTACAACAAGGTGGATCCAGAAAACAGCCGCTGGCTGTACAATGAATATCAAATGGGCTCGGCCCAGAGAGTAGACCAAAAACAGGGATACCGGATCCGTATCAAACCCAGCGCTGAAAAAGGAGAGCCCGAATTCAGATTCCACTGGACCACACCTATCCATATTTCCCCCCATAATCCCCGCATCATCTACATGGGGGCGCAGATGCTGCTCAGGTCACTCAACAGAGGAAATACCTGGCAGAAAATAAGTCCCGACTTAACCACCAATGACCCCAAAAAACTGGAAGGCAATATTGAATTCTGCACCATCACCACCATCTCAGAATCACCCAAACAAGCCGGTGTCATCTGGGCAGGAACAGATGACGGCAAAGTTCAGGTGACTTTGGACCATGGAGCACACTGGAAAGATGTGACCTCTAATCTTAGTGAAGCTGGAGCTCCTCAAGAATATTATGTGAGCCGTGTTTTTGCTTCCCATTTTGAGCCTGGACGGGCTTATGCGGTCAAAACAGGTTTTCAAAGAGATGACTTCAGGCCCTTTATCTTCCGCACCGATGATTTTGGGAAAACCTGGGCTCCCCTAATGGGAAACATTCAAGAGGGAATCATTTATGTCATTGTGGAAGACCATAAAAATCCCGATCTTTTATTTGTGGGAAAGGATTTTGAGGTCTGTGCCACTATAGATGGAGGAAAAAATTGGGTGAGCATGAAAAACAACATGCCCACCAATTCTGTGCATGACCTGGTCATACATCCCAGGGAAAACGAACTGATTGTGGCCACCCATGGCAGAGGGATCTATGTCACTGACATTTCTCCACTCCAGCAGACCAATCAAGAAATACTCAACAAAGACCTGCACCTCTTTGAAATCCAGGATGAAATCCAGTGGCACTATCTACCACGGGGACAAATATACGGACAAAGACAGTTCACAGCTCCCAATGAACCTGTGGGCGTGAAAATAGTTTATTATGTCAAAGAAAATGCAGAGAAAGAAGCTCTGATAACCATTACAGATCCCTATGGGGAAAAAATCAGAGAACTCAAAGGAAAGACCCTGGCTGGATTCAATAAAGTGATCTGGGACATGCGGAAAGAGCCTGAAAAAAGACCCGAAGAAGACCCCCCGTCCAGCCGGGGCGAATGGGTTGAACCAGGAGAATATGTGGTAAAACTCCACTTCAATGGAAAAATATTTTCCACCAAATGTCTGATCAAATCCATGCCCAAATACGATTTACTGAAATAAAATTCTAACGAATAGATATTTATGAATGAAGCCAAAGTTTCCGTTATCAAAGTCAATAGCTATGATCCTAAAAATCTTTCCCAGGGTCTAAAAAAAGCATTGGATTTACTGGGAGGTCTTGAGTCTAAGATCAGACCAAAAAGCCGGGTATTTGTAAAAATAAACCATCTCTCTCCCCCTTCTCCCCCAGAAAAAGCCATTGTCACCCATCCAGCTTTCACCAGAGAAATCCTAAGGATGTTAAAAACTCTCAACTGCGAGATTACTGTCGGCGATGACATCCAACACAAAGGCAAAGACGGCTTTTTGACTTCAGGCTACAGGAAAATCTGTGATGAAATGGGAGTCAATCTCATCAATCTCAAGCAAGCTGGGTTCCGTCAGATCAAATGCAATGGGAAAAAGCTCCAACAGATCTATGTTTCTCCTCTAGTTATGGAATCCGATTTCATCATCAACCTGTGTAAACTGAAAACTCATTCCTTCACCATATTCACAGGGGCTGTTAAAAACATGTACGGGATCATTCCCCACGGACAGAGGATTAAGTTTCACAAGCAGTTTCCTCTGCCCAGCGACTTTAGTGAAATGCTAGTGGACATCTATTCCTGCGCTCCTCCGAATTTGAATATCATGGATGGAATCGTTTCCATGGAAGGAGAAGGTCCTTCTGCAGGAAATCCCAAAAAGACAAGCCTCATCCTGGCCAGCCAAGACGGTATTGCCTTGGATGCTGTGGCTTCTAAAATAATAGGATTGAATCCTCTGGACATATACACCACTCAGGATGCTTATCAGAGAGGATTGGGAGCGGGTGACCTAAATAAAATAAAAATCTTGGGAGAAAAAATCTCCAGTGTCCAAGCCCGAGATTTCAAGCACTCCACAGTGGCTGTAGGGCTTATCCAGAAAAGGATACCCCAGATCCTTCATGCTTATATCCAAAATCAGCTCGCCAATATTCCTGAAATCCGCTCCGCCGCATGCACGGGTTGCATGGAATGTGTGGAAATATGTCCTACTGGAGCCGCTCAAAAAATTCACGATAAAGCGAGGATTGAAAAAAACAAATGCATCCACTGCATGTGCTGTCATGAAGTCTGCCGTTTCAATGCCATCAAATTGAAAAAGAGACCTCTAGGTCTGATCATACGTAAAGCCAATTCCTTTTATAAGAAAATCAACCGCCTTTTCAGCTCCCATAGAAAATGACACCAATGAACCAATTCAGCCGGACATCGTATTATAGTTACAGCCATCAATAAATGGGAGTAATCGCCATGAAAAAGAAAAACAAATTCGGGTTTACGGCACTGGCATCCAGTCTAATTTTATTGAGCTCCATCTATGCTCTGCCTCAAAAAATCAAAGTCACAGATGAAGTCAAATACATCATCAACGGGAAAAAGCCAAATCCACCCAAAAGCATTCCCACAAAAATGACCCTCACAGAAGAAATATCTGTCGGAGAAAGCGGCTCCGAAGAAGAAGTTTTTTCAGAAAATATATTCATCAATGTAGATGATAATGAAAATATTTACATCACGGATATGAACCTCAACAACATCAAGGTATTTAATCCTTCAGGGGAATATGTCAGAATCATTGCCGAGCAGGGACAGGGGCCGGGTGAATTGAATATGCCCACCGGCATTCAAATCACTCAAAACGGGGAACTAATGGTGGAAGAAGTCTTAAACAGAAGACTATCCTTTTTTACCTCAGAAGGAAAATTCCTCAGGAGCACTTCCACTGCAGATAAAACCTCTCTCACCGGATTGATCATAGGCCCTAAAGGAAATATGGTAGGAAGAGAAATGGTTATGGAAGAAAACAAACTCTGGTGGGCGGTTAAAAAATTTGATAAAGATCTCAATGAACTTTTCACTATTGACCAAATCGAGTTTCCAAATCCTCTTCAGGGAAAAATAAATCCATTTGAGCTCATGATTGTATTTGACATAGACCAAAAGGGAAACATCATCTATGGAATATCCAAAGAATATGAGATAAAGTTTCTTAGTCCTGACGGAAAGCACATAAAGAGCATCACTAAAAAATTTGACCCCATAAAAATCACAGATGAAGATAAAAAAGAAATGCTGGACCGCATACCAGAAACCGCGGGAATCAACATAAAAGACAGAATTGAGTTTCCTAAATATTATCCAGCCTTCCAGCATTTCACCATTGACGAACACGGCCGGATATTTGTCAGAACATTTCAAAAAGGAAAAAAAGAAGGGGAATATATGGTGGACATTTTTGATTCTGAAGGATGTTTCATTTCACAAATCCCTTTAAAAATAAATCCGGTCCTCTGGAAAAACAATAAGCTTTATTCAACAGAAGAATCTGATGAGGGATTCATCGTCATCAAACGTTATAAAGTGGGCTGGGAATGACCAATAAAACAGAAATCAAATCACGGTTCTTGCGCAAAAATGGCAAAAAGACAAAGTCAAAAAGAAAAGCAAAAAGGGGTCGCAAAAAGGGGTCAGACCACATTTTACCCTGATATCTCTTTTATAATCAATAAGATAATTCAAAATAGGATCAATTTTTTGCTCTTAAAACAGTGATTTCCACCCCAAAATCGCCACTTTAAAGAATTTCTTGGAATTTTCCAAACAGATACAGAGATCAACAAAAAAAGCGGCAGAGAAAAATATACATTGACTGGTCTTGTTTTCTGTGTGTATCATGCATTATGAGGCAGCTGGTTAAATAATATAAGAGGAGGAAAGTTGGAGTCATTCCATATTGATATTATTGATGACATCATGGTCGATATCTATAAGCACAAGTCAACCTCCGAAAGGCTCAGAATTGCGTTCGGACTCTGGAATTCTGCAAGAAACCAGCTTTTTTACAACTTGCGCTCTCTTTGGCCTGATTGGGATGAGGATAAAATAAAAAGAGAAATTGTCAAAAGGATATCCCATGGATCAGAATGAGCTGCTGCTGTTTGTAGTAGATTGTTTTGAAAATCTCAGAATACCTTATTTAATTACAGGAGCTATCGCTTCCATTGCTTACGGTGAACCCAGATTCACCAATGATATCGATATAGTTGCAGATATGCCTCTGGGTCATATCCAAGAATTCAAATCCTGTTTTCCAGAAAATGAATTCTATCTCGATGTGGATTCCATGAGAAAAGCCATAAACCGCCGTTCTCAATTCAATATCATCCATCCTGAATCAGGGCTCAAGGTCGATGTGATCATATCCAAAAAGGATGATTTTGACCAGAGTCGATTTGCCCGGACAAAAAAACTCAATGTAACCGAGACAGCCTCAGCACATTTTGCATCCCCTGAGGATGTGATCATCAAAAAACTACAATATTTCAAAGAGGGACATTCAGACAAGCATCTCCGTGATATTGCGAGTATTCTTAAAATTTCTTCTGAATTGATCGATCATGCTTATATCTCTTTTTGGTCAAAAAAACTCTCTGTTAGTGAGCTTTGGGAAGAGCTTCAAAAAAAAATAAATAAACTATGAATAGATCTGGTTTGTTGACAGCCACAGTGAGGTGTGATAATTTTCTCTTAAAATAAATGTTTAAATCCATTTTAGGGGGATAATGAAAGCATGAAAATCACAAATTCACAAAAAACACTTGTTCTGTTCAAAATCTTTTTGTTGTTTCTAATCCTATTTTATTTCTGTTCAATACCAACATCCGCACAGACCGAACAAAAAATGCTTCTGAGTTTCCGTTCTGCTATTTCCTATCAAGGAACCGGAGCCTACGGCACTGCAGGAGTCGAGATAAAATCTGAAGGATATTCTTACGTAACTCCCAAAAAAGATGGAACTTTTTCAGGAACAGGGGAGATAAATGTTACCATCACTTTCACATACCCTCCTAATCCAGCTGTTTCCTTAAGTCCTCTTAAAGGACAGGGAAACTTTGTGGTTAAAGGAAAGAAAAAAGATCAGTTTCTGAATTTTTGGTTTGAGCATGGAAAAATTCCCTGTAAAGGAATCATGACCATCCATTATCCTCCCCCTATGGGTACAGAAAAAAAAGATCACGTGCAGGATTTTGACCCTCATACACTGGCACCGGGAAGCTTTGAAATCGAACTCAAAGACGGAGCTGAAAAAGTCGTGGATTACGGGGCTATGCCTGTTAATCCATCTCCCCAAGCATTCACTGGGAAGACAACATTTTATTTAGATGGAATCGAAATCTGGCGGGTCGCTGTAGAGGGAGAAGAAATCGACAACTTACAGCCTTACATTGATAATCCATACCTCAAAGCCACCAGAGGAGAACTTCCTATTTCCACAAGATTTACTTATAATCTTATCGCTGAGTTTTCAACTTTGGGGAAAGGTGCTTCCCGGAGTTATTATAATGGATATGTCTTCTCCTCAATCTTAAACAACTCTCTTGTTTTCGAACATGATGACCTTTACAGATGCAGTGAAAAAGACTGTGAAGGAAGTCAAGACATTGATTTTTCTGGTGAGCAAATTGATGGAAACGTCTCAGGAAACACTGTTCAGCTTAAATGGCCCCAGTATGTGCCTACAAATTGTGTCACCTGTGTGCCCCGCAGTTTAGGAAAGCTGGGACAAACCGTGTATGAAAGGACTTTCAGATCCTCAGAGTTTTTATCCAGCCTTTCTTCTGAGAAAATTCCTCTTGAAGATGGAAAAGTCATCACTCGAAACAAAGGAGATTGGTTCAAATATAAGATAACCTTAATAAAGATCGAATAGGGGGCCCTGTGCTTCCACCTGGAAATCCTTTTTTTCTTCTAATTTTTTCAGAAGGTCTTTTTTAAAGTCAGGGTTCACATCAACTCCCAGATGTTCTGCTTTTTTCACATAAGTCAGGGATCCCTCGTAGTCCTCTAGATAAAAATAGACCATAGCCAAATAATGACACACCGATCCGTTTTTGGGATAGAGTTCAAGCACCTTTTGATAGTGCTGTTCGTGAACTCAGCCCAGTCCCTATATTTGTCCTTCATTTATTGAAGGTCCCTTTGTTAATTCCTTTTATAAATAATACAATGTCAAGTATAAAATATACTTTTTTTCAGAAAAAAATATCGAGTGCGGCCTATCCTCTTGGAGATAAAGAGGGAGAGAAGATTTTTTATTTTTATTCTTTTTTAAAATAATAAAGTGTACTTACAGAATAGATGAATAAAGTCATAAAGAAATAAAAGAGGAACCAAACTTTACCTTCTATAACAAACACCCCATGATATGAAAAAAAATACATCATCAGCATAATTCCTGTAACTACAGACAGGGTCACAGCAGCTGAACCTCTGATATTATCCATTTGCTTTTCATCAAGAATATCTGAGATTTTGACACTTTTTCTGGCCTTGAGTATCATAGCCCAATAGACGAAAATAATGCCAAACAGGATAACCATAAACTCAAACAAATGGATTTTGATCACCATTTGCTTCCATAGGAATGTGACAGTCAGGCCAATAACCCCACAAACCATTCCCAAAATATGGGAAGCAATAAAAAGAGATTCATTCATTTTAAAATGCTTTGCGATTTTAGTATTCGGCAGTACCCAATACATTATCAATATTAGGGCTATCATAAAAAAAGCAGATATCTTGAATATTTTCTCATAGACCGATTCCTCTTGTTCTTCCTGGACCCCTCGAGTCGCAATACTGATCATGATGCCACCTATAATAGCGACTATAAGAACAATTTTGAGAATTGTCTGCCATTTTTTGAATTCACTCATTCCTTGCCTCCTTTGTTTTCTTCATCTTCAATGATGTAAAATATCTCTTCCACGGATTTCCCAAAGAACCTGGCCAATTTCAATGCCAGAAGTGTTGAAGGAGCATATTTTCCTTTCTCTATCGAAAATATAGTTTGTCTGGTGACTCCAACAGCCTTGGCCAGCTCTTCCTGAGACATTTCATTATGATTGAATCGACAACGTCGAATGTGATTTCCGAGTCTCAAGTTGATGACCTTCTTATTAAAGTTTTATTAATCATAGTTTGCATTATAAAGCACTGTTTACAATTTTTAAAGTATTTTATACAATATGTCAAGTTTTTTTTACTTATGTTCTTCTTTTTTTGCTATAAGATGTAGTATGGAAATTTCTTCCGCCTTGTATAGTCCTATTTGAGACTCTCCTGAATAGAGAGGAATCATAAAGAACTTTTATCCAAACTTCAATCCCAATGTTAAGCCATAGATTACATTGCAAGGGCCATCACATCTTCTGACTCTT
This sequence comes from Candidatus Aminicenantota bacterium, assembly GCA_041686095.1. Taxonomy (GTDB): domain Bacteria; phylum Acidobacteriota; class Aminicenantia; order Aminicenantales; family Aminicenantaceae; genus WJMT01. The sequence goes on along the minus strand of JAWLEN010000014.1, from coordinate 192 downwards.
CTATGAATTACGATCTCCAGTGATTATCGGCATCGCCGCCAATCTTCTCCGGATAATTCAAGGGCGCTATCAGCAATGATTTCTCCTTTAACAAGAGCCACAAGACGAAAAACTCTCCCCGTTTTTATGAGTTTGAACCTCTGTTTTACAATCTTTTTTTTGGTCACATCTATCCTTAGATATCTTCTATCT
>JAWLEN010000013.1:15641-35379 GCA_041686095.1 Candidatus Aminicenantota bacterium | reverse complement strand
ACCAATGTGGCCATGGAAAAAGGCCAAAGATTCGCCATAAGAGAAGGAAGCCGTACTGTGGGTGCCGGAACCGTCACTGATATCATCGAGTAATCAATTGAGATAAGGTGTTAAGGAAGGAAGAGAGACAGAAAAAAACAAAATGAGGAAAAGCGAGGAACAATAAAATGGAAAAAATCAGGATAAGGCTAAAGTCATTTGACCACCGGCTGCTTGATCAGTCTGTGAAAGATATTGTGATCAAAGCGAAAAGAACCGGTGCCACAATTGCAGGCCCCATACCTCTTCCTACCAATATCCATAGATTTTGTGTTCTTCGCTCTCCCCATGTGGACAAGAGGTCCCGTGAGCACTTTGAGATGAGGATACATAAAAGATTGATCGACATAAACAATTACAACAACGATACCATTGAAGAACTTCAAAAGTTAGATCTCCCCGCAGGAATCGATGTAGAGATACAGGCATTTGGAGATGGAGGAGAATAATAAGAATGATTGAAGGATTGATAGGTAAAAAGATCGGAATGACCCAGACTTATGATAAGAATGGGAATGCTGTGCCTGCCACTGTCATTCTGGCAGGACCCTGTACGGTTGTCCAGAAAAAAAGTCCGGAAAAAGACGGCACAACGACAGTTCAGCTGGGTTTTTATGACAAATATGCATCCAAGAAATTAACCAAACCTTCTACAGGACATTTCAAGAAGGCAGATGCTCCTCCTACTAAGATATTGAATGAGTTTATTTACCGAAAAGATAGTGAGATCAAAACAGGAGACCAATTTTTTGTGGATATATTTGAAGAAGGTGAAAAAGTGGATGTGGTTGGAATAAGCAAAGGAAAAGGATTCACAGGAGTGGTCAAAAGGTGGGGTTTTCACGGAGGAAAAAAGACTCATGGTTCCATGTTTCATCGTCATGCAGGATCTACAGGTTGTTCCGCGGATCCTTCAAGGGTTATGAAAGGGAAAAAGATGCCTGGCCATTCTGGAAACGGTCGAGTGACCATGAAAAACTTGACTGTTCTTCAGGCAAACAAAGAGGATAATCTTTTAGTGATTAAAGGAAGCATACCCGGTGCTAACGGAGGTTATGTATATATAAAAAAAGTTGGTTTTCAAGAACAGTCGCAAAAAAAAGAGAAAAAAGGTTAAAAAATGCCAAAGGTAAAAGTACTTGATCAAAGTGGAAAGAAAGTCAAAGATCTGAACGCTCCGGATGAAGTCCTTTCTTATTCCGCTAATGACCATCTGTTATATGAAGCAGTTGTCAATTACCGGGCTAACCAGAGACAAGGGACCGCCTCAACCAAAACAAGAAACGAAGTCAGAGGAGGAGGCCGGAAACCCTGGCGTCAGAAAGGAACGGGAAGGGCGCGAGCTGGAAGCATTCGCTCTCCTATTTGGAGAAAAGGCGGGATCACATTTGGACCAAAGCCCCGGAGTTATTATTACAAATTACCTAAGAAGTCAAAGGTCAATGCCCTTAAATATGCTTTGTCGCAGAAATACAAAGAAGAACAGGTCATGGTCATTGAGGACTTGAATTTCAAACAACCCAAAACCAAGCAGGGTGTGAAATTCTTAGAGGAATTAGGATTGGATTCCGCACTTATTGTGGATTCGCATAAAAACAAAAATTTGATACTTTCCATGAGGAATATTCCAGGAGTCAAGATTGTTGATTATAATCAGATTAATGTATATGATATTTTAAGTTACAGCTACCTTGTTTTTTCTCATCAGTCATTTGATTTATTAATGGAGAAACTAAAGTGAGTGTTCATAATCCTTACAAAGTCATAATAAAGCCAGTTATCACTGAAAAGAGCACCTGGTTGAAAGATAAAAACAGGGATATTTGTTTTGAGGTTGCTCCCAGGGCAAATAAGATTGAAATAAAAGAAGCCGTGGAAAAGTTATTTGACGTTAAAGTGGAGAGTGTCCGAATAGTCAAAAAGAAAGGAAAGAAAAGGCAAGTAGGAAGAAATACAGGAAAAACCAAAGACTGGAAAAAGGCTTACGTAAAATTAAAAAAGGGCGAAAAGATGATAGAATATTTTGAGGCGGTATAAAATGGGATTAAAGACATATAAGCCAACTTCATCAGGTCTTCGCCACAGGACAGGGATTGTCTATGATGATTTAACCATGGATAAACCTTATAAGCCGTTACTTGAGCCGATTAAAAAGAAGGGAGGAAGAAATTCCCGTGGTCACATTTCAATACGGCATCGAGGAGGCGGAAATAAGCGTCTTTACCGGATTATAGATTTCAAGAGAGACAAAAAAGGTGTTCCGGGAGTTGTTGAGACTATTGAATATGATCCGAATCGTTCCGCATTCATTGCCTTAATCAAATATAAGGATGGGGAGAGAAGATATATTCTCTGTCCCAGAGGGCTAAAAAAAGGGCAGACCGTGATTTCTGATGACAAACAGGTCGACATTTTGCCAGGGAATGCCATGCCTCTTCGGAATATACCTTTGGGTATGATTATCCATAATGTGGAGCTGCGCAAGGGAAAAGGAGGCCAATTAGCAAAGTCCGCAGGAACAGGAGCTCAAATATTGGCTAAAGAAGGAGCCTATGCTCAAGTAAGACTTCCCTCTTCAGAGATCAGGAAGATTCATTTAGACTGTCGCGCCACCATAGGAGAAGTCAGTAATCCTGACCACCAAAATATATCCCTAGGAAAGGCTGGAAGAAAGAGGAACCAGGGCAAGAGACCTCATGTAAGGGGCTCTGCTATGAATCCTGTAGACCATCCGCACGGCGGAGGAGAAGGAAAGTCCAAAGGAGGCCGCAATCCTGTTTCACCGACTGGTAAGCCTACAAAGGGATATAGGACTAGACGAAATAAAAGAACCCAAAAGTTTATTGTAAGGAGAAGGAGTCGATAATAATGGGCAGGTCATTAAAAAAAGGGCCATTTGTTGATGAGTCGCTTTTAAAGAAAATTGAATCGCTTGAATCAGCAAAAGACAAGAAGAAAGTGATCAAGACATATTCGAGGCGCTCAACTGTTATTCCTGAAATGGTGGGATTGACTATTGGTGTGCATAACGGAAAAAAATTTATTCCTGTTTTTGTAACTGAAAACATGGTCGGTCATAAATTAGGAGAATTCTCACCGACCAGAACATTTAAAGGTCATACATCCAAAACAGCACGAGCTATAAAGATAAAGAAATAAAATGAAAGAACAAGATATAGTTGCCAAAGCCATAGCCAAACATGTAAGGATTTCCCCAAGAAAGAGCCGTCTGGTAGCGGATCTTATCAGGGACAGGTATGTAGGAGAAGCTCTGACTATACTTAAGTATTCAAAGAAGAAAAAGATCAGCGCTATTCTTGAGAAACTCCTCCGTTCTGCTATTGCGAATGCCCAGCAGAAAAGTCCTGATGTGGATGTGGATGATCTTTATATTGGAGAAATATTTGTAAATCAAGGCCCTACATGGAAGCGTTTTAGAGCCGCGGCAATGGGCAGGGCTGTGAGAATACTCAAAAGGACAAGTCATATACATATATTATTAGAAGAAAGGAAAGGGAGATAAAAGTGGGCCAAAAAACACATCCTTATGGTTTCAGGCTGGGATTCAACAAAGACTGGAGCTCTAAGTGGTTTTCAACTGGAAAAGAATACACGCATTTTATGCATCAAGATTTGGAAATGAAGAAGATGGTAAGGGAACAGTACAGCCATGCAGGAATATCTGAGGTTAATGTGGAAAGGATTGGCCCCAAAATTAGAATTATTGTCTACACAGCGCGACCTGGAATCGTCATAGGAAGAGGGGGAAGAGAAATAGAGAATTTAAAGAACCGCCTCCAGGAAATCACAGAGAAAGAAGTTTACATTGATATACGAGAAGTAGATAAACCTGAATTGAATGCGATTTTAGTGGCTCAAGGAATTGCTGTTCAGTTAGAAAAAAGGATTGCTTACCGTAAAGCTATGCGTAGAGCGGTTAACACGGCGCTGAAGATGGGAGCTAAAGGCATCAAAGTTATGTGTTCTGGAAGATTGGGTGGAGTGGAAATAGCTCGCTCTGAGTGGTATTTAAGGGGACAGTTAAAACTCCAGACATTAAAAGCTGACATTGATTATGGGTTTACGGAAGCCAATACTAATTACGGGAACATAGGTATTAAAGTATGGATTTATATATCGGATAAAGAAAAAGAGAAAATGTCATCCCGGACTGATGAGATAGAGGAGATGTAACCATGTTAATGCCCAGTAAAGTCAAGCACCGAAAACAACACAGAGGAAGAATGAAAGGAAAAGCTATCCGAGGAGGACATTTATGCTTTGGACAGTACGGGCTCCAAGCTTTAGAACCCTGCTGGCTCAATTCAAGACAAATCGAAGCCGGACGGATAGCTATAGGACGTTATCTCAAGAGAAAGGGAAAGCTTTGGATCCGAGTTTTTCCTTGGAAGCCTGTGACAAAAAAGCCAACTGAAGTAAGGATGGGGAAAGGAAAAGGAGATCCGGAATTCTGGGTAGATGTGATTAAACCAGGGCGGATGATCTATGAACTGGGTGGAGTGGAAGAAAAAACCGCAAAAGAAGCTATGAGAAGGGCTGATAATAAGCTTCCCATGAAGACTCGGTTTGTATCGCGGGATAGCAGGGAATTAAAATGAAAGCACAAGAATTTAGAGAAATGTCTGTTCAAGAATTAGAGATCAAAGAAGGTGAATTAGAAGATCAGCTTTTTAAGTTGAGGTTTCAACAATCTATGGGGCAGCTTGAGGATGTCAAAAAGGTTCAATCCATAAAGAAAGATTTAGCAAGACTCAAAACCATACTTACTGAAAAGAAAAGAGGAAACAAAGAGAATGAGTGATACCAAAAGCAGAAAAAAAGAAAAAAATGGTGTTGTCATAGGGAATAAGATGAAAAAGACTGTGAAGGTTGTTGTGGAGCGTCAAGTGAGACATCCTCTGTATAAGAAAGTTATTAAAAAAAGAAAAGTATACTTTGCCCATGATGAGTATGAAAAATGCAAAATAGGGGATGTGGTAAAGATTATTGAAACCAGACCCATGAGCAAAAGAAAAAGATGGAGAGTGAAAGAAATTATAGATTTAGCACCTGGTGAAAAATCCAAACAAAGTGAAAATAAGGGATAAAGTTATGATACGTTCAGAGACCATGCTTGGTGTTGCTGACAATTCAGGGGTGAGGAAGATATTATGCATCACTCCCTTAGGAGGGGGAGTGGGCAAAAACGCAACAGTCGGAGACATAATATCCGCCTCGGTAAAGGAAGCTCAGCCTGAGTCAGAGCTTCCCAAAGGAAAGATTGTTAAAGCTGTGATTATAAGGACGAGAAAAGAAGTCAGAAGGAAAGACGGTTCATATATTCGTTTTGACGATAATGCGGCTGTTATCATAAATGCCCAGAGTGAGCCAGTAGGAACCCGTGTGTTTGGTCCTGTAGCGAGAGAACTCAGAGAGAAGAAGTTCATGAAAATCATTTCTCTGGCCCCGGAGGTGGTATGATGAACAAAATGGACATCAGAAAAAATGACAATGTAGTGGTCATAACAGGAAAAGATAAAGGAAAAAAAGGCAAAGTGTTAAAAGTTATTCCTGAAAAGAGAAGTGTTATTGTGGAGAAGCTGAATTTTACAAAAGAGTTCATCAGACAAGATCAGAGTAAAAATATTCAGGGAGGAATCATGGAGAAGGAAGCGCCTATCCATGTTTCTAATGTTATGGTTTATTGTGAAGAATGCGGACAGGGAGTGAGAATAAAACACAAGAGATTGGAAGACGGAACCAAGGTCAGGGTATGCGGTAAGTGTGATATAACTCTTGAGAAGACAGAATGAGGTCAAATATGAGTAGACTAAAAGAAAAATTTGAAAAAGAAATCGCACCTGAATTAATGAAGGAACTCTCTTTAAAAAATCCTATGGCTGTACCAAGAGTGGAAAAGGTGGTCATAAACATGGGGGTTGGAGAGGCTCTGGAGAATATCAAAGTCCTGGATAAAGCTCAAAAAGAGTTGAGCTTGATCACTGGGCAGTGGCCTGCGGTGGGAAGAGCTAAAAAATCAATATCTACTTTTAAATTGAGAAAAGGAAAACCTATTGCCTGTTATGTGACTCTAAGAAGAAACAGGATGTATGAGTTTATCGACCGGTTGGTCAATATCGTGCTTCCTAGAGTCAGGGATTTTAGAGGTGTTTCAGTAAAATCTTTTGATCGAAAAGGAAATTATACTTTAGGAATAAAAGATCAACTGGTTTTTCCTGAGATTGATTACACTAAAGTAGACAAAACAAGAGGCATGAATATAACATTTGTCACCACCGCTGAAAATGACAGAGAAGGTTATATTCTTTTAAAAAAATTAGGAATGCCTTTTAGTGAGGAGTAAAAAGGAAGAAAAAAGTGGCTAAAACATCATCTATTGCAAAACACAGAAGAGAGCCAAAATATCGGGTGAGGTATAAAAACCGATGCCGGATTTGCGGCAGACCCAAAGGATATCTTAGAAAATTTGACCTGTGCCGATTGTGCTTCAGGGAGCTGGCCTTAAAAGGCGAGATCCCGGGAGTGACAAAAGCATCATGGTAAAGGGAAAGCGAGGTAAGAAACTATGACTTTAACAGATCCTATCGCAGATATGCTAACAAGAATCAGGAATGCAGGAATAGTCAGAAAGAAAGAAGTTGACATTCCCTCATCTAATATGAAAGCAGCCATAGCAAAAATTTTAAAGGAAGAAGGCTATATAAAGAATTATAAGGTCATAGATGACAAGAAACAGGGAATTCTAAAGATATTTTTAAAATACACAGAAGACAAAAAGAATGTCATTTCAGGTCTGCAGAGAGTGAGTAAGCCTGGATGCCGTATTTACTGTAAAAAGGACAACATTCCCAAAGTTCTGGATGGTTTGGGAGTTGTTATCGTCTCTACTTCTGAGGGTATATTTTCTGGAAAAGATTGCGAAACGAAGGGATTGGGAGGAGAAGTGGTATGTCAGATCTGGTAAATATAAAGGATAAAGGAAGGTAAAAATGTCAAGAGTCGGCCAGAATCCAATTCAGATTCCTGATAAAGTCAAAGTGCAAATCCACCCCAAAAAAATCGAATTCCAAGGCCCTAAGGGAAAGAATGAATCCCCCCTGTTCGAAGGGATCGAAGCCCAGATCAAAGATAATGTACTGACTTTCAAAAGGAAAAGTGAGGACAACCAAGCTGCAGCCTATCACGGCCTTGCTAGAACCTTAGCAGCTAATGCTGTCCAAGGGATTACTGAGGGATTTTCAAAAATCTTAGAAATAGTGGGAGTCGGATTGAGAGCAAAACTGCAAAAAGGTAGACTGGAGTTGAATTTAGGTTATTCCAAACCAGTTATTTATCCTATTCCTGAGGATATTGAAATAGAGCTTGAGAACCCCAATACCATCATAGTCAAAGGCATCAATAAACAAAGAGTAGGGCAGGAAGCCCAAAAAATAAAAAATTTCAGAAAACCAGACTCTTACAAATTGAAAGGGATCAGATACAGAGGAGAGAGGCTCATTAAGAAGGAACGAAAAGCAGGAGTAGGAGCGACCAGTGTATAAAAACAAAGTATATAAAAAGAAGATAGCTAAACAAAGAATAAGAAAAAGAGTCAGAAAAAAGATACAGGGGACTTCTGATAAGCCCCGGCTTCATGTAAGTCGAAGTAATAAATATATTTATGTCCAAGCTGTGGATGATTTTAATGGAACTGTTTTGGCATCTGCATCCACATTGGAAAAGGATTTTCGTGAAAAAAACGAGAACAAAAACATAAAAGCATCCAAGACTCTTGGCAAAATAGTAGCAGAGAGATTGAAAAAAAAGAAAATAAAAGAAATTGTTTTTGATAGGGGCCATTACCCTTATCAGGGAAGGATTAAAGCTCTGGCTGAATCCATGAGACAGTCAGGAATAAAATTTTGAGTTGCCTTTAAGGAGGAAAAAGCGTGGATGAAGAAAAATTAAGGAGAGAAGAAGCTGAAGAAGAGGAATTACAAGACCAGGTCATTTCTATCCGAAGAACCATGAAAGTAGTTAAGGGAGGCAAAAATCTTAGTTTTTCTGCCTTAGTAGCTGTAGGAAATGAAAAAGGTCTTGTGGGCATCGGAAAAGGAAAAGCAAGAGAAGTGCCTCCAGCCATAAAAAAAGGAGCAAAGGACGCAAAAAAGCATATGATAGAAGTTCCTCTTAAAGGCACCACCATTCCCCACTTTATTAAAGGCGTTCACTGCGGGGGCCAGGTTATCCTGCGCCCAGCCTCTAAAGGAACTGGAATTATTGCTGGAGGTGCGGTGAGAGTTATCATGGAATTAGCTGGTGTTAAAGATGTGCTTACTAAATCAGTCGGTAGCAACAATCCTTTAAGTGTGGCTAATGCCACCATGAATGCTTTAAAAAGGCTGAAAAGTCCTGAAGGACTTTCAAAGGTCAGGGGAAAAGACGAGGATGTGATATGGCAGTGAAAGAAAAAAAACTCAAAATCAAGCTTGTCCGCAGTTTAGTGGGTCGACCCCGCAAGCAAAGAGAAGTGGTTAGAGGATTGGGTTTGAGAAAATTAAATTCTGAAGTCATAAAGAAAGACTGCCCTGAAGTCAAAGGAATGATAAACAAAGTATCTCATCTAGTTAAAGTTGAGGAGTTGAATCAAAAATGAAATTAAATGATCTTCAACCAGCCAAAGGTTCCCGAAAGAAGAGGACAAGAATAGGCCGAGGCCCAGGATCTGGACGAGGTAAAACATCAGGCCGCGGGACCAAAGGCCAGAAGTCTATATCTGGCTACTCTAGAAAACTTGGATTTGAAGGGGGGCAGATGCCTCTGGTGAGAAGAGTCCCGAAAAGAGGTTTTACTAATATTTTCCGCAGGGAATATTCTGAAGTCAACATTGATAAGCTGAGCCGGATAAAAAAGAAAACCATTAAAGTCGAAGACCTTGTGGAAAAGGGAATTGTTAAAAAGAAGAATCAGCCTGTAAAGATATTGGGACGCGGTAAAATAACCACTCCTAAAACAGTATATGCCCATAAATTTTCCAAATCCGCCCAAGAAAAAATAGAAAAAGCAGGCGGAAAAGTTGTTTTATTAGGAAGTGAATGATGCTAGAAAGTATAAGAAATATTTTCAGTATTCCTGATTTGCGGAGGCGGGTTCTCTTCACTTTGATGATTTTGGCAGTTTATAGAATAGGAGCTCAGATTCCAAATCCAGGAATCAGCAGTTCTGCATTGGCTGAATTCTGGCAGACACAAAAAGGCACCATTCTGGGAATGGTTGATTTATTCAGCGGACAAAACATGTCCCGTATGACCATTTTTGCATTAGGCATCATGCCTTATATCAGTGCCTCCATTATTCTGCAGCTTCTCCAAGTGGTGTGGCCTTATCTTGAGAGATTGTCAAAAGAAGGAGAATTGGGCAGAAAAAAGATAACTCAGTATACCAGATACGGAACTCTAATTATCTGTATCATCCAAGCCACAGCCATCAGCATCTTTTTAGAGACCGCCAAAACACCGGGCGGCGCTCCCATTGTGCCTAATCCAGGACTGGGATTTAAATTTTTAACAGTCCTGACTCTAACCACAGGTACTGTTTTTATTATGTGGCTGGGAGAACAGATCTCTGATAGAGGGATAGGAAATGGGATATCTCTGATTATATTTGCTGGAATCGTGGTTGGTTTTCCTCGAGGGCTGCAGAGTATTATTGATGGATTGAGAACCGGAGATCTCACTCCTATAAGAGTCCTATTCCTGGTCGCTTTGATGATTGCGGTGGTGGCCATTATTGTGTTTGTGGAAAGAGGACAGAGGCGGCTTCCTGTTTCTTATGCCAAGAGAGTAGTGGGCCGTAAAATATATGGAGGGCAATCCACCCATCTTCCCCTTAGAGTTAACACAGGCGGAGTTATCCCCATTATATTTGCAGCCTCTATCATCACCATTCCTTCCACTATAGCTCAGATGATTAAAGTCCCCTTCTTGAGACGCATCGCTGAACAATTTGCTATGGGAATGCCGCTTTACAACCTGTTTTATGTGGCTGCCATTATCTTTTTTACTTATTTTTACGTTTCAATTATATTCAATCCCAGCGATGTGGCTGATAACCTCAGGAAATACGGTGGATTTATTCCTGGGATACGTCCTGGTAAAAACACATCGGATTATATAGACGGAGTTTTATCCAGATTGACTTTAGTCGGAGCGGTTTATCTCGCGGCGGTGGCTATCATACCAGAGATTCTGATCACTGGATTTAAGGTTCAGCCTATACCTCTTATAGGTAACTTTTTAGACCAAAACCTTCCTGAATGGTTCACTCAGGGTTTAAATGTCCAGTTTTATTTTGGAGGAACATCGATCCTCATTGTGGTTGGGGTGGCTATGGACACCCTCCAGCAGATAGAAGCTCAGCTTGTTATGCGGCATTATGATGGATTTATGAGACGAGGACGAATTAAGGGAAGGCGATGAGATTGATTCTGCTTGGACCTCCTGGAAGCGGCAAAGGGACCCAGGGAGACCTTATTGAAGATAAATTTGGATTCCCCAAAGTGTCTGCCGGAGACCTTTTGAGGGAAGCTGTGGAACAGGGGACTCCTTTAGGGTTGAAAGCCAAGAAGGATATGAATAAAGGTGATCTGGTTAAAGACAGTATTATCATTGACTTGATTAAACAAAGGATTCACAAACAAGACTGCAAGGACGGATATACTTTAGACGGATTTCCGAGAAATATATCACAAGCGGAATCATTGGAAAAAATGGACTCAGGTCAAAACGAAATAGCCATAGATATCAAAATTAGTGACAGCACAGCAGTGGAGCGGATTTCCTCCCGTTATATTTGTACTGATTGCAATAATATATATAATATAAAGAAGGAAGACTTTTCTGAAGAAAAAAGATGTGACCGCTGCGGAGGAAAACTCATCCAAAGAAAGGATGATAAACCGGAAGTCATAAAAAAGAGGCTTTATGTCTATCATAAAAAGACAGAAAAACTTATTGATTATTACAGGAAAAAAGATGTTTATAGATCGGTTAATGGCGAAAGCAGCAGAGACCGGGTCTTTAAAAAAATTAGGTCTATAATAAATCAATTAAATAAATAAAAAAAATTGAAGATATAAAATGATCATCTATAAGAATCATGAAGAAATCGAAGCCATGAGACGGAGCAATCGAATTGTGGCTCAGATTTTGAGTGAATTGAAAGAAATGGTGAAGCCTGGAATGAGGACTAAAGAATTGGATGAATATGCGGAAAAAAGAACAGCGGAACTCGGAGCCAAACCAGCTTTTAAAGGCTACCGGGGATATCCTGCCTGCCTGTGTACATCCATTAATGAAGAGATCGTTCATGGCATCCCTTCATCCAGGTCGCTTAAACAAGGCGATATCCTGAGCATGGATTTTGGAGTGGTTTATAATGGTTTTTATGGAGATGCTGCGGTGACTGTTCCCATAGGAGAAATTTCCTCAGAAGCCAAAAAGCTCATACGAACAGTCAAAGCCTGTCTTGATAAAGGAATTGAACAGCTTCGGTTAGGGAACAGGATATCTGATATATCTTCAGCAGTACAGAAGTGTGTCGAGTCCAATGGATTTTCAGTGATAAGGTCTTTCGTGGGACATGGAATAGGATTTTCTCTGCACGAAGAGCCCCAGGTTCCTAATTTTGGTTCACCAGGTCATGGACCTAGAATTAAGCCAGGGATGGTGATAGCCATTGAACCCATGATTTCGGCCGGCGACTGGGAGGTAGAGATCCTGGAAGACAACTGGACTGCAGTCACAAAAGACCGCAGTCTGTCAGCACATTATGAAAATACCATTGCCGTGACTGAAAACGGGCCTGATATATTGAGTGTTTATCATAAGGATAAGATTGGAAAGCATAGGGAGAAAAAGCATGCCTAAAAAGGATGATGTTTATGAAACTGAGGGAACAGTGATAGAGACTCTCCCTAATGCTATGTTCAAGGTTGAGCTGCCTAATAAACACACTATATTGGCTCATATATCAGGAAAAATGCGTAAATATTTTATTCGCATTCTTCCTGGGGATAAAGTGCTGGTGGAGCTTTCGCCGTATGACTTGACAAAAGGAAGGATTATTTACCGTTTCAAATAAGTACGATGAGGAAATAAAATGAAAGTAAGAACATCGGTCAAGAAAATGTGCAGGAACTGTCGGATCATTAGAAGAAATGGTGTTCTGAGAGTCATCTGCAGGAATCCAAAGCATAAACAAAGACAAGGATAAATGAGGTAATCATGGCAAGAATAGCAGGAATCACACTTCCATCTGAGAAAAGGATAGAAATAGGTCTTACTTATATTTATGGCATAGGCCGTTCTCGATCCAATATGATTCTAGAGAAAGTGAAAATAAATAAGGACAAGAAGGTTAAAGATCTCACAGAGGAAGAAATCAATAAAATAAGAAAAGCCATAGAAAAAGGAGAAAAAATAGAGGGAGACCTGAGAAAGGAAGTCCAAGGAGACATAAAAAGATTGATTGATATAAGTTCTTACAGAGGCTTGCGTCATCAAAAGAATCTGCCGGTGAGGGGACAAAGAACCAAAACAAATGCCCGGACCAGAAAAGGGCCTGCTCGGAGTAAGATCAAGAGATAAAAGGAGTCACTGATGCCCAAGAAAAAATCAAAACCAAAAAAGAAAAAAAAGGAAAAAAGAGATATAGGTTATGGTGTTGCGGATATTACATCTACTTTTAATAACACCATAATTACCATTACCGACCAGCAGGGTAATGTGGTATGCTGGGGAAGCTGCGGCAAAGCAGGATTTAGTGGAGCTAGAAAAGGGACACCTTATGCTGCCCAGTTGGCTGCCCAAGAAGTCGGTGATAATGCACAGGAAATGGGCGTCCGCTATGTTGACGTCAGAGTCAAAGGTCCTGGAGCTGGAAGGGAATCTGCTATTAGAGCTCTTCAGGCCGCAGGATTGGAAATAAAGTCTATTAGAGATGTGACTCCTCTGCCTCATAATGGATGCCGGGGGAGAAAAAGGAGAAGGGTATAAATGACACCATTAGGAGTTCAATATGGCCAGAAATAGAAAAAGCGTTTGTCGTTTCTGCAGAGTTGAAAAAACAAAATTATTTTTAAAGGGGCATAAGTGCCTCACTGACAAATGTCCCATTGAGAGAAAAGCTTATCCTCCTGGAGAACATGGAAGAGCCAGGAGAAGAATACTTGGATACGGAATTCAGCTCAGAGAAAAACAGAAATTAAAGAGATATTATGGAATGTCTGAAGATCAATTTAAATTGTTTTTTAAGAGAGCGGAAAGAAAACGAGGCGTTACTGGTGAGAATCTCCTTTCCATGTTGGAGAGAAGGCTGGATAATGTCATCCAATTGATAGGATTTGCTCATTCCAGGGCTCATGCCAGGCAGTTAATCTCCCATGGACATTTTAGGAAAAATGGGAGGAAGGCCACTATTCCATCCATGTTGGTTGATAAAAATGATGTCATATCTATACATGAAAATTTTTCGGAGAACGAAGAGTTAAATGCCATTATGGAAGCGAATAAAAACAAAGAAATCCCATCTTGGCTGGATGTCAATTTTGAGGACAAAACAGCCACTGTGGTTTCTTTTCCAAAACGGGAAGATATCACTATTCCTGTTGAGGAGAGATTAGTTGTGGAGTTATATTCCAAATAAATAAATTACTGTAAAGTAAAAAAAGAATAGTTTCCTTTTTATGATAAAAATATTAGAAGACCTGGATCATTCAGGTAAATTAGGGTGCCCCAAGAGGAGGAATTATGACTGAAATAGGATTTCAGAGGCCAAGAAATATTGAATGTGATTTTGAAACACTGACAGATTCTTACGGAAGATTTTTTGCCCAGCCCTTTGAAAGAGGTTATGGCATCACCGTAGGTAATGCTTTAAGAAGAATACTCATTTCTTCTATCACAGGTGCAGCTATAACCAATGTGCGGATCCAAGGTGTTCTTCATGAATTTTCATCTATTCCAGGTGTAGTCGAGGACGTGACAGATATTATATTGAATTTAAAGAGTCTGCGTTTAAGAATGGAAGGAACAAAACCCAAAACCATGACCTTAAAGATCAAAGGCCCTGCTGACGCAAAAGCCTCTGACATTGAGCATGATTCGGATATTGAAATACTTGAAGAAGATGTTCATATAGCCTCTCTAGATGAAGACGGAGAAATAGATATGGAAATGATTGTGGAGAATAAAAGCGGATATGTTCCTGCTGATCAAAATTACAACAAGGATTTAGGGGTTGACTTTATTCCGCTTGATTCCTCTCATTCACCTGTAGTTAAAGTCAACTATAAAGTAGAGCCAGCCAGAGTCGGCAAAAGGATCGATTATGAGAAATTGGATTTAGAAGTATGGACTACCGGGGCTATGATTCCTCAGGATGCCATATCGAAAGCAGCAAAAATTTTAAGAGACCATCTTATTATATTCATGAATGTTGTGGATGAACCTATAAAGAAAGACGAGGAAGATCAAAAAGAAGAAATTCCTTATATGGAAAAGTTTGACATATTAACCAAGTCCATTGATCATCTTGAACTTTCTGTTAGGTCAAATAACTGTCTGCGCTCTGCAGGCATAAGATCAGTGTATGAGCTGGTTCAGAAAACCGAAGAAGATTTACTTAAGACCAAAAATTTCGGACGAAAATCTCTGATGGAAATAAAGGATACTTTAAAAGAGTTGGGTTTAGAGTTAAACACTGAATTCCATCCCGCCTTATTGGAAAAAATAGAAGAGTTTGAACAATCCCAGGAAGAGGAAGAAGAAGAAGGAGAAGAAGAATGAGGCATTTAGTCAAACGTCATAGGTTAGGCAGAAACTCAGCCCAAAGAAAGGCCCTTTTGCGAAGTCTTGTGACTTCATTTCTGGAAAAAGAGCGGATCAAGACGACTAAGGCTAAGGCAAAGGCGTTGAGACCCGAGGCTGAGAAAATGATCACTCTGGCTAAAAAAGGCTCTCTTCATGCGCGGAGAAAAGTTTTAAGAACTGTTTATAAAAAAGATGTGGTTAAGAAGCTTTTTGAAGATATAGGTCCCCGATTTGCAGAAAGACCCGGGGGATATACACGAATCATTAAATTAGGGCCCAGAGATGGAGATGGGGCTGAAATGGCTGTTATTGAACTTATCGGAACTGAATTTAAGAAAAAGCCCAAGAAAAAGGAAAGCGCCGCGGAAAAAGCCAAAGCTGCTCGAGCTAGAAAATAATCAGGCTTATTTCTTATCTGTAACCCAAAGCTTTTGACCGGGATAGATTTTAGAATATTTAGTCAGTCCATTTAAATTTAAAAGATCGTTGAGTTTCATCCCAAATTGTCTGGCTATTTTATAAGGCGTGTCTCCTCTTTTTACTGTATAAAACAAAGCTCCTTCGGGTGTTCCGGATTGAATGACGAGCTTTTGCCCGACGTCCAGTCTAGTGCTGGATAAATTGTTTAAATTTTTTATATTCTGTATGGTTGTCTCAAAGGCATTGGCTATCAAGTAAAGAGAATCCCCTCGTCTGACTGTGTAAATGAGTTTATTGCCTTCTCTGGTTACCTCTCTGGAGGAAACTGAAATATACCTTGACCCTGCGCTGCCCGGAACTTTCAATCTCTGCCCCGGTCGAATCAGGTATCTTCTGTTCAATCCGTTCAATCGGGCAATAGAAGAGATGGAGGTTCCATATCTACTGGCAATTTCAGAGACAGTTTCTCCTCTTCTTACGTAATGAATAAAATAGGTGGCTTCTGGCGGAATCCAGCGGGGGAGTGAACTCACCACTGAAGTGGCTGTTTCCAATGTTCCGTTAGGTATTTTAAGGCTGTATTTAATGTCAGGAGTTGATTTATGTCTGAGTTCAGGGTTGAGATCAGCGAGTTTTTCAGGGGGAAGCCCCATCTTTGTGGATAAAGAAGACAGTTTGATGGGCCGATCAATGGTGATTTCTTGATAGTCTAAAGGGGGATCTGGTTCCGGAAGGTCCATGTTATATTTTTCCGGATTATTCACAATAAGCACAGTAGCAATGAATCTGGGAACAAAGCGCGATGTTTCTCTGGGGAGCATGGGATAAAGATCCCAAAAATTGTCAAGGTAGTTGATTCTTTGGTTCCTTATGATTCTTTGAACTCTGAACTCACCGCAGTTATAGGATGCCAGCGCTGTGGTCCAGTCGCCAAAATAGGAATGAAGTTCTTTTAAATACTGAATGGCAGCTCTGGTAGATTTTTCAGGATCCATTCTTTCGTCAATCCAGCGGTCTCGTTTAAGGCCGAATCTATAGCCTGTGGAAGAAATAAACTGCCATAAGCCGAGAGCTCTGGCTCGTGAGTAAGCTCTGATTTTGAACCAGCTTTCAATCATGGGCATCCATGAAAGCTCTTGAGGCAGTCCTTCTTTCTTGAGTTCCTTAAGGATCATTTCTTTGTATTGACCCGACCTTTTGTAGGCTTCCTTAAAAAGCTTTTTTTCTTTTCCTGTGAACCTCTGGATCTCTTGGAGAACATATTTATTCTCAACCAAGGGAATAGAGCCGTGATTTTCACCGAGAGCCCCAGTGCGGGAGGCATAGATTTCTTGTATTCTCTGAGCAATCAAAAGCCGCAGGTCATTTTTATCCTGAATAAGGGGCGAATCAGAAGGGAGTTCTATATGGAGAATCAGTTCATAAGCATTATCCAGATAAGAGATGGCGTCATCAATATGACCTTGGTCCCAAGCCCGCAGGGCTTCTCTGTAAATACCCATGGCTTCTTCAAGGGCTTGG
This sequence comes from Candidatus Aminicenantota bacterium, assembly GCA_041686095.1. Lineage (GTDB taxonomy): Bacteria > Acidobacteriota > Aminicenantia > Aminicenantales > Aminicenantaceae > WJMT01. The sequence continues at coordinate 18,529 of JAWLEN010000013.1, read as the reverse complement.
GAAGGCTCCACTGCTCTTTCTACTATTACTGGCTCCTCTATTTTTGATTCCTCTGGAACAGTTTCTCTTTGTTCTTCTTGAACAGCCCTTTGTTCTAATTCTTTTTCAGGCTTTAATTTTTTTTCAGGTATTGTTTCTTCTTTTTTAATCTTATCTTCAGCCGGTTCTGATTGGTCCTGGACCGGAGGCTGCAGAGACGGCTCTGGTTGGATAGATTTTTTTGACCGGGAGGCGCAGCTGAAAAAAAGAAGAGATGTGATGATAATGATAAAGCCGTGAATTATTAGTTTTTTATGTCGCATGTAAATAGGGATAATTTATAGCATTCTTGCCTTTATGAGTCAAACTTAATTTTTATCCATTCCGTTGCACAAACCACACCTGAATTTCATCTTTTTTTATGCCAGGCCCAGGCTGTTTGAATGATGGTGTCTATATCCGAGTATCGGGGCTCCCAATGGAGCAGATTTAAGGCTTTTTCTCTTGAAGCTACCAGAACAGCCACATCTCCTTTTCTTCTGGGTTTCTCTTTAAACGAGACTTTCTTCCCAGTGATTTGTTCGGTTTTTTTAAGAATTTCTCTGATTGAATAACCTTTGTTCGTTCCCAGATTGATGAACTCGCTTTTATTGGATTTCGTGAGGTATTTAAGAGCCAAGACATGAGCTTCAGCCAGATCTGTGACATGAATGTAATCTCTTATGGCTGTGCCGTCTTTGGTGGGGAAATCAGTGCCGTATATTTCAAGGTTTCTGTTTTTTTGGAGAAGAGACAGCAAGATATTTGGTATGAGATGAGTTTCAGGATCATGCATCTCACCAAGTTCTGTGTCAGGATCTGCACCCGCGGCATTGAAATATCTGAGAGAGGCAAATTTAAGCCCATAGGCTCTGTTATAGTCTTGAAGCAAAGTTTCCACCATGTGTTTTGTCTTTCCGTAAGGGTTCACAGGATTAAGCTGATGGGATTCCCTTATAGGGATTTGCTTTGGGATGCCGTATACAGCGGCACTGGAGGAAAAAATAAAATATTTGACATCTGTTCGCAGCATAGCTTCCAGCAAGTTAAGACTGTTTATCAGATTGGCGGAATAATATTTATGAGGATGGTTGTAAGACTCTCCCACTTGGATCAATGAAGCAAAATGAAAGACAGCTCTTATGGAGTGCTCTTTGAATGTTTGGATGATTGAATTTTTATTGGCCAGGTCTTTTTCAATGACTTTATAGGTTCCTTTGGGTATGAGCTCTCTTTTTCCCGAGGAAAAATTATCCAGTATGATGGTCTGGAAACCCTGTTTAATGAGGGCTTTGGAGGTGTGAGAACCTATATAACCAGCTCCACCTGAAACGAGAATAGTCATTGGTTTGTCTTTTTTATTATTTCTTTTGCTTTTTCTAATCCCTGCTTTTTGGTCCTGAATTCATCATCAAGCTGGAATTGATAGAGTTTTTTTAAGATCCTTCCCATTTTAGGGCCTGGTTTGACTCCTAAATTCATAAGGTCTCTACCCATGATTATGGGTTGGATGCTTTCTTTGGAAACTTTGAGTGCTTTGAATTTATTCAGAAACCATCGGCTTTCTTTATCCAAACTTTTCACCGGTTTTTTATCTCTTCCCGCTCTATCTGCGGCATCCAGGACTGCAAGAAGTTCGATTTCTCCTTCCACATCAGCGGCCAACCGGTTAAAAGCTCTTTTTGTGACCACATCCCTGTTCTGCCATAATTCAGAGGCTCTGTGATGGCATCGAATAAGCCTCAAAACCGACTTTCTCAGGTCATATCCCTCTCTTGAATGTATCTTATACTGATTTAGAATCTTTTTGGTTATTTTTTCTCCTTTGATATCATGTCGGTTGTTAGTAATGACCATCCGGCCTTTTTTATATTCCCATTGAGCGGTTTCAGGTTTTCCTACATCATGGAAAAGAGCTGCTAACAGAAGGGCAAGTCTTTTTTGTCCTGCGATATTTTGGGCCTCAGCCAGCCTTTTTGACTGATCCACAGTGATGAGGGTGTGTATCCATACGGTATGATGACCATAATCGTCTTTTTCAGGGTGGAAATAAGAGTCTTGGATGGAGAGAGTGAGCTTGTAAATGTCTGGGAAAAGCTGACGCAGAGCATCTAATTTAAACATTTCTTCCAATCCTTTAGATGGAGAAGGAGAATCCAGAAGTATTTGAAACAGCTCTTCGTTTATTCTTTCTACGCTCAATCCTGAGAGGTCAATGCCTTTTGATATTTCATATATTATTGGGTCCACTTTAAAGTCCAGAGTGGATGCAAAACGGGCTGCCCTCAATACCCGCAGAGGATCATCTGGAAAAGTGCGGGGATTGGTGAGCCGGAGTATTTTCTCTTTCACATCTTTGACTCCATCAAAATGATCGATTAACTTGTCATCTGAAAGTCTGAGCGCCATGCTGTTGCAGCGGAAATCACGTCTTAGGAGGTCCTGTTTAAGAGGGATTTCAGGATCAGCTTGTATGATAAAGTCTTTGTGGCCCCTTTTTTCCTTAGGCTTTGGAGTATCCTTTCTGGGAAGAGCGATATCATAAGTGGTGTTTTCTCTAACAAATTTTATGACCCCAAAGCTTTTCCCTACCAGATTTACTTTTCCATATTTTTTTAAAGACTGGATAATTTTTTCAGCAGGAGTATGAGTTATGATCAGATCGACCATCCCCTCATTTTTTTTTCTGTCCAGAAGTTTATCCCTGATATAGCCCCCCACCACAAAAATATTTTCTCCAAAATGATCAACAAAAAAATCTTTATGTTGAAAATCTGCTTGAATATTTTTCATTGTTAAATAGAAGTCTTATTTAATAAGAAGTCTTATTTAATAAAAGGATGATATAATAGAAATATGAAGAAATCAAA
>JAWLEN010000013.1:0-15541 GCA_041686095.1 Candidatus Aminicenantota bacterium | reverse complement strand
AATCTGCTTGAATATTTTTCATTGTTAAATAGAAGTCTTATTTAATAAGAAGTCTTATTTAATAAAAGGATGATATAATAGAAATATGAAGAAATCAAATTTCCTGACCTGCTTTATTCTTGGTGATGGTTTCTAGATATTTTTTCCATAATATTGTATCCTAGAACATCGACTTTTTTATAAACTCTATAGAATTTTGAGGAAACAGATGAAAAGAATAATTGTTGCCTTTATAGTCTTAGGATGTTTTATTCCTGCCATAATATGGTCTTTTTCTTTAAAAGAGGATATTGGAGTCTCTTTAGAAGAAAAACAAGTGCAGGATTTGTCACGTTCAGGACTTAAATTAGTCTTTTATGTCAATCTGGTCAACTCTTCATCTGAAGATTATTATTTGACCAATTATAGTTATAGAGTTCTGACTGGGGTTAAGGAATACTTGAATATGCAGGTTCCTATAGGACAAGGGCTTAAGGTCCAAGCCATGGATAACACCATGATCGCTCTTCCGGTTAAAATAACCTATGACCTTTTATTTCAAACAGCGCCGGAGCTTAAAGAAAATGAGAGAGTTCAGTGCTATATTAAAGGGGAGTTTGAATTTTTCAGTGAACGAAGGAGAAGAAAGGTATTGCCGTTTGCTTTTGATGGCGAGTTTCCGATTTTCAATCCTCCAGAAGTTGAAATTGAAGCCATAAACATAAACGACCTCACTATAGCCGGAGCTGATTTTGATCTCCAGGTCAATTTCACAAACAAAAATAGTTTTGAGCTCCTTGTCAACAGGATCCACTATTCAATGAGGATCGGCGGTTATTTGATCAGCAAAGGAAGCATACCCGGGGATAAAAGCATTGATAAAAACGGAGAAAAGAAATTTTCTCTAAACGGGCTGGTGAATTTTTATGAAGTGGGAAAGGATATTTATGGATTTTTTCAGCAGAATTCAGCTGACTGCCGGTTTTCAGGAGAGATTGAACTGGATACAGTTTGGGGAATCATCAATTTTCCTTTTGATATCGAGGAAAAAGCAGATATAGTAAAATAACCACCCTGAATTATTCTTGAAAATATCTTGTCTATCGTTATGGTAAAATTAATAATGAAAACATCGCCATTTATTTATGAATAGGTCAGGTAATAACCTGATTTATTCACGAGTCGAGATTGCTGTAGATGCAAGGCACAGGACATGAAGTCGTGGTCTTTCACTACGAATGCCTTGTAACGAAGCAGATGCAGTAAGATCGGCTCGCCTGAAAGGTAAAAAATGGCGATTAAGATAAAAAATATAAACATGAAAATTATTCAAGTCATTTTTATTGAAAAATCTTGCATAGTGCTGAAATGAAAATAATAATGAAAACATCGCCATTTATTTATGAATAGGTCAGGTTAGGAATGATTAGTGTTATAATTCCCACCTACAACCGAGCCTCATATTTGAAAGAAGCCATTGATTCTGTATTGAGTCAGGATTACTTTTCTGAAACCGGCTCTGCTGAATGCCTTGAGCTGATTGTTGTGGATGACGGATCTACAGATGAGACTCAAGAGGTGGTGAATTCTTGCCATCAAAAAATCAGATATAAGTTTCAAGAGCATAAAGGAGTGAGTCCGGCTAGAAATCTGGGATTAAAGCTTTCCAAGGGCGATTTTATTGCCTTTTTAGATTCAGATGACCTCTGGAAAAAAGAGAAAATGCGTCTGCAAATGGAATTTATGGAAGAGCATCCCGAAGCTGCGGTGTGCTGTACCCAGGAGATTTGGATCAGAAATGGTGTTTTTGTCAATCCCAAAAAAAAGCATAAAAAATATTCGGGCTGGATTTTTGAAAAAGTCCTCCCCTTGTGTCTTCTCAGTCTTTCTTCAGCTCTTTTCAGGCGGAGATTGTTTGATGATATAGGTGTATTTGATACAAATCTGCCCGTATGCGAGGATTATGATTTGGGAATCAGGCTGGCTCATAAATATCCTCTGTATTTTTTGGATAAGCCTTTAATCATAAAAAGAGGGGGGCATGAGGATCAGCTTTCCAAAAAATACTGGGGAATGGACCGTTTTAGAGTGAAAGCCCTTGAGAAAGCCTTGAAATGGGATTTGTCTGAAAGAGAACAGAAGCTGGTAAAAAAACAGATGTTAAAAAAATGCAAAATATTAATCAACGGATTTGAGAAGAGAGGAAAATCCTCTGAAGCCTTAAAGTATAAAAGAATCATCAGTAAGTATAATCTGGACAAACTCAGTAAAAATGAGAGGAGATCAAATGAGCGTATTTGATATCATGAAATCCAGGAGAAGTGTCAGGAAGTACCAAAGTAAACCCATTCCTGATGACATTTTAATTAAAGTACTCGAAGCAGCCCGGAGAGCTCCTTCAGGAAAAAATCTCCAGCCCTGGAAGTTTATTGTTGTCAAGGATCAAGAAAAAAGAAAGAGATTGGCTGTGGCTTCGAACAGTCAATTCTTTGTGGCCCAGGCTCCTGTGGTGATCGCAGCCTGTGGATTTCCCGATCGATGCTACCAGCATCAGGGAAATTACATGAAATCCTGGCCCATAGATGTATCAATTGCTTTGGACCATTTGATGCTCATGGCTTGGGAAGAAGGTCTGGGAACCTGCTGGATCGGGGCTTTCAGAGAAACTGAAGTCAAAGAGATTCTTTCCATTCCTGAGGATGTTAAAGTACTGGCCTTAACCCCGTTGGGTTATCCGGATGAAGTACCCAGAGACAGAGGACGCAAAGAATTGGGTGAGATCATTTCATACGAAGAATATTGATTAGAGAGGATTCCTCATCCCTAAGTATAATTTAATTGACCACAGGAGTGAGTGAGATTATAATAATATTTAACCCGGATTATTCACGAGTCGATGAAAACATTGCCATTTTTTTATGAATAGATCAGGTTGATGATTTTGAGACTGAGAGGAAACAAAATGATAGATGAAATAGTGATTTCAAAAGCCATAACCGAAACATTTTATAAAGAGTTTCTTGATGACCTGGAATCTGATGTCATTATCTGCGGAGCCGGACCTTCAGGCTTGTGCGCAGCTTATTATTTGGGTAAAGCTGGAGTCAAGGTGGTGGTTTTGGAAAAGGCTCTGCGGCCAGGAGGAGGACTTCCGGGCGGGGGAATGATGTTTAATAAAATTGTCATCCAAGAAGAGGCCAGAACCCTTTTGGATGAACTTCAGGTCGATACCCTCCATTATAAAGACAATTATTATACGGCTTCTTCCTTGGAAACCTTGAGTCTTCTTCTGAGTAACTCAATAAAACAGGGAGTCCATATCTATAACTGCATTTTTGCTGAAGATGTCATGATTGTGGATGAGAGGGTCAGAGGAGTGGTGATCAATTGGACCGCTGTGGAGCTGGCCAAGATGCATGTGGATCCCTTGACCATGAAAAGTTTGTTTGTGGTGGACGCCACAGGCCATGATGCAGAGCTGGCTCACCTGGTTTCCAGAAAATCCGGAGCCAAGCTTTTAACTCCCACCGGGGGAGTGATGGGGGAGAGAACCATGTGGGCAGATAAAGGAGAGAGAGTTCTCATAGAGAACACCAAGGAAGCTTTTCCCGGGCTTTATGTGACTGGTATGGCCGCAAATGCTGTTTTTGGCGGTCCAAGAATGGGGCCCATTTTTGGAGGAATGCTTCTTTCTGGAAAAAAAGCCTCTCAATTGATTCTGGATAAATTAAAAAAGCAAAAAAGTTAAATAGGAATTAGAACCAGTAGTTGACACCTATGGATATTTGATATCCGCTTAAGTCAAAGGGCTCAAAACCCTGGAATCCTGAATATTCGTCATCTGAAAAACTCGCCTCAACATAATTGTATTTGAATTCTGCTTCCATGCTCAGTCTGTTGGCCACAGGAATCATCAATCCGCCAAATACATGAGCTCCGAAAGTGATGCGGCCTCTTTCTTCGGCATATGTGGAATATATAGGATAAACGGAGACTTCTTCCACGGTATCATACCATTCATCTGAGAAATCGATCATATCCCCTTCTAATTGAACGCTCCAGAGAAATATTCCTCCTCCGGCGCCAAAGTAGGGAATGATTTTATTGGCTCTTCCCAGGGGTAAAAGTTTAATGGAAAGCAGAATCGGTGTTGATGAAACGGCGAAAACATGATTGGGAATGAATTGGCCTTCATATTCGTTGGGATAAGCCCAGTCTCCATCAAAGTCCTGATAACCGACATAATCCTGGTAGTAGCCTACCTGTTGTTCATTATAACCCTCCACACTGATGAGTAGACTGGAGTACCGGGTGAAAAAGTACTCATAGGAAAAACAGAAGCTGGAATGCTGGAAATCGGTTTTGGTGAAATCCATATTTTCAAATTCTATCTGCCAGAGATCGCTGTCAGCTCTGGGAATAAAATATCCCACTCGAAACGTGACAAGATCTGAAAAAAGCATCCCAGGGATAATAAAAACGGTTAGCATAACAAGAATTAAGTATTTTTTCATTTCATGACTCCTTCTGCCCATGATTAATGCAAAAAATATGCCAACTTTAACTCTTTCTCTTTCAGGGGTACCTAATAAATCAGGGTGTTACATATAAAGGTCATATGTCCTTTCTTTTTTCTTTTCTTGGTGAATTTTTAAATAAAACCACCATTACCACCTATATTATATAGGAAGTCCAGGGAAACACAAGATAAAGGACTTTAGATTTTACGGACATAAGAGATATAAGCAGGCACATCAAACTTTTTTTCTGTGGCTTTGGCGCTCATGTACCGGACTTTTCCAATTTATTGACCTCTAAAGCGATTCGCTGTGCGGATATCTGTCCGAAATGAAGATAGGGAGAAAGATTGGATTGAGCGTCCTTATTGGGATCATTTCTCTGAAGGTCATGCTTTTATATTCTTGCTCTGTTTTCCCTTGTTTGATATAAGATAATCATGCAAACTCAAGTCATAAAGGTCGATCTGGAGCGAATTGAAAGCCACAAGATTGAGCTGATAAAAAAGATACTTCAAAAAGATGGACTGATGGTCTATCCCACAGAGACTTTCTACGGATTGGGAGCCAATTGTTATTCCAAAAAAGCTGTATCCCGGGTGTATGATCTGAAACAGAGAGACCGGCAAAAACCTCTTTCTGTGATTGTCTCGGGCATGGATATGGTGGAGGAGATCGCTTCGGAAAGACCAAAATTATTCTATCGTCTTTCAGAACAGTTCTGGCCCGGCCCTCTGACTTTGGTTCTCAAAGCATCTGAAGAATTTCCCGAGTATGTTACCGGTCCTTCAAAAACCATAGGAATCCGCTGGCCAGACCACAAATGGCTGAACGCCTTGGTGAAAAAGACCGGTTTCCCCATCACCGCTACCAGCGCTAATCTGTCTGGAAAAAAGGAAATCTCTTCCCCAGAAAAAGCCATTGAAATCTTTTCCGGAAAAATCGAACTCATTGTGAATGGAGGACAGACCAAAGGAGTCCTCCCCTCCACGGTCTTAAGCCTTGTCTCCGGCAAACTCGAAATCCTAAGACAAGGCGCTGTTTCCCCTCAAAGACTCCTTCCTTACATTAAATAAAAAAAGGGGACGGTTCTTTTTATTCATCCTCAACTCTTCCACTCAACTCTTCATTAACTCTTCCAGCTTGGCTGGAATAAGTTGTTGATAATAAAAGAGATGCCCTAAATAACGCCCAAAAAAGTGTCTCAAATTAACTCTTCCAGCTTGGCTGGAATAAGTTGTTGATAATAAAAGAGATGCCCTAAATAACGCCCAAAAAAGTGTCTTAGAAGATGCGTTTTGCCCCTCAAATGGAATTTTAAGGATTCTTGAGCTCAGCCAATCTCTTCTGGGCATCCTCAACCTCAGGTATTCCGGGGTCCGCATCCTTCCATAGGCCCAGGAATTTCTTATAATGCTCAATGGCTTTGCCTTTCCATCCCTTTTGCTGGTAAATTTCCCCTAATTCATAATAGCTCAGGGCATAGACATCACCATATTCAAATCGACCCGCATTGGATGATAGGATCCTTTCATACTGTTCCTGGGATTTATCTCTATCTCCCGAGGCATTGTAGGCCTCAGCTAAAGATTCCACATAGTCTGCCCGTTTATTCCGGGGATCAGAAGACTGCAGAGATAAGGCTTTCTGAAAATGTTCAATAGTGCTGTCATAATCCTCTTGTTTGAATTCAATCTCACCCTGGAGATGATAGATGAAATGCATATAATCCGGATTGTGGGAATTCTGAACCAGAACTCTGAGATCTTCTATGCTATTCAAACATTCATTGATTTCATCCATCCGGATAAAGATCAATCCCTTAAGGTGTAAGGCTCGTCTTTGCCGGTTTGGATTCTCAGCTTTGAGTGCATATTTAAAAGCACGATCACTGTCTTTAAGAGCCTCTTGAGGATGGCCTGATTGAAGGTCAATATAAGCGCATTTCAGATAAACTTCTGAAACAGGCCAGTACACACCAACCTTTTCACATATATTAATAAAGGGGATGAGGTTTTCTTTGGTTCCTTGATATTTCCCCTGTAAAATACGAAGGTTTGCGGTACCGATTATACCTAAATACTGTGCCTGGGGACTTTTTAGCTCCCTCAGCCATTGATAATCTTCAGCTGCCTTCTCTATGTCATCTCTATAAAAATGAATCTCGGCTCTTCGTCTATAATTAACCCTATATATAGCTGTCCCTTTTTCAGTTTTCTGAGCAAAACCTTTCTCAATTTCAGCAAAGGCCAGGTCATACTGTCCCTGCATTCGATAATGAAGGGATAGCTCTTGATGAGGGATAGGATTGTCTGGATACTTCTGGACAGCTTCTTCGAGCACTTCTTGGGCTTTGTCATAAAAATCCACCTTCCTGTATAGAGAAGCCAGGTTTCCGTATCCGAGTAAACTTAAATCATTGTGTTTTCTGTTGATTTCATAATGTTCAATGGCTTTTTGTTTTTCCCCAATATTTGAATACAAAATGGCCAGATTTTTATGACCGGTCCCGTCATCCGGATACAGTTCCAAAAGTTTCTCATAGGCTTCAATGGCCTTATCATAAGTCTTTTCCCAATCACTGTAATAGGCACCCTGGATGGAAAAGCGTTCTCTTGCGGAAAGACTGTCTGAAAGTTCCAGGGCTTTTTGCAAATATTTCCTCCGCTGGGGAACAAATCCCACGTTTCCATAACTCATGGCCATAGACCGATAAGCCATGGCAAACTCAGGATCAACAGCCGCTGCCTTTTCCATGATCTCAATGCTTTTGGAGAATTCTCCGGTCAGGCGGAGCTTTCTCCCTTCAATGTAAAGTTTTAATGCCTCAGGGGATGAAGTGGTGATTTTTTCAATATCCTCATCAATATCATCCGCGATTTCTTGTGTGGAGAGCTCAAAATGGATTTTGACTTTTTTGGTCAGCTCATCCACCAGGGTCAGAAAGCTCTCTTCCCCCTGTCCTTCCACCCGGTCTGAACCAATGGATTCCATTGAGGATGTTTCCTGAAGAATGGCATTGATCCGGAACTGTTCGCCGGCTTTAGCATAGCTTCCTCTTAAAATATGGGTAGCTCCGCCGCGGAGAGCCACTTCTTTTAATATCTCTGAAGAAAAGCTCTGGGCTTCTAATTTGTTCAGGTCAATGAGAATATCCATGAGCTTGTCGCTGCTTAAAACTTGAATGTATTTGGACTGGGTGAGGTCTGCGATCAAAAGCTCACACAAAGCTTTGCTCCAGTGATCCAATTCGTCGTCTCCGGTGTTGTTTTCAAAATAAACCACAGCTAGAGAGGGTTTGTCTGAGGGGAGTGGAACCTCTTCCTTTTGTGACCAGGGTTTTAGCAAAATTAGGACAATAATGGCCACAGCCGCCACAGCGAGAAATGGAATGAAAAGCTTTTTCAAACCAAAAGTGACTGTAATCTCTCTGGAAGTGAGAGGCCTTTTCTTAGGGATTTTTCTCTCAGTGGTGGGAATTCCCTGTTCGATTTTCTCGAGTTCTGAGCGAAGCTCTTCTGCATCCTGAAAACGATTTTCCTTGTTTTTCTCTAAACATCTCAAAATCACTTGACTAAATTCATCCGGCATCTGTGTGTTCAATTCCTTAGGATCTTTGGGTGTTTCGCTCTTGTGTTTGACTCCTACAGTAAAGGGAGTGTCTCCCTCAAACGGAACCTGTCCTGTGACCATCTCATAAAGGATCACTCCTAAGGAGTAAATATCAGACCTCTGGTCAACATCCCTGCCTTCAACCTGTTCCGGGCTCATATATTCCGGTGTTCCGATCATCACTCCTGCTCCAGTGATTCCCTTTTCTTTCAAAGAGCGAGCGATCCCAAAATCCATGATCCGGGTGTTTCCTTGTTTATCGATCATGATGTTCTGCGGCTTAAGGTCCCGGTGGATCACTCCCAACTGATGTGCTTCAGACAATCCCTCGCAAACCTGCTTGGCAATAGAAAGGGTTCGAGCTGTGCTTAGGGGGGCAGCGCGTCGTATAAAGCTTTTCAAATCTTCGCCAGGGACATATTCCATGGTAATAAAGTGAGTCCCTTTCTCATCCATAAGCTCGTACATCCGGCCGATGTTTTTATGAGCGATCTTACGGGCCAGTCTCAGCTCATTGCTGAATTTTTGGATGGTCTTTTTGTCTGTTGAAATTTCAGGCTTGATCAATTTGAGAGCCACTTCTTCATTGAGCTTTTTGTCAATGGCTCTGTAAACTCTTCCCATGCCTCCTTTTCCCAGTTCTTCAATGATCTGATACCTGTTGGCAAAAGAGGATCCAGTGGTCAGCTCTTCTTTGGGAGTTTCCATGGTTTTTGTGATGGTGCTTCCCTGGGAGGGAAGGGGAGTGCCGCATTTTCCGCAGTATACAGTACCTTCAGGATTTTCATACTGACACTTCGGGCATTTGATGGTCATCATTATCCCCTAAATATTTTTAAAAAAGAATATCAGGGAATAAAAAAGGAAAGGATGCTGGGATTTAAATTTTTTTTGAATTTCTTTAGTGATGATAGCTCAACCTAAAGACCCTATCAATTTCTTTGCTGCTTCAACAAACCGTTCTGCCGCTGCGATAGCCTTTTCTGCCTCTTGCTTGGGTACATGGATTAATGCTCCATAGTCTGCAATGCTGCGTAATTCAAAAAGCCAATTTAGATCTTTGCCGAATTTTTTATCTAGTTTACCGGTTTTAATGAAATTTTGATGGATAGAAGCAATAACACCACTATGTTTTCGAAACTCCAGATTGTGTTTTAAAAGAACAGCCGTGGCAGCATAAAAAACCGAATAATAAGCCCGAGATGCTGCGAAATCATAATATTCATCTGATAGCAGTTTTTTCGCTGCAGCAATGGATTCTTCTGCTCGCTCAAGATTAGCTGAAATTTCTTCTTTGTTTTCTGAGTTCACACAGCCACTCCATCCCGCTTTGCATTTCTGTAAAGTTGAATGGTTCCTTTTTCATAGTCTTTTTCTAAAACAGGTTTTACAGAAATGAGTTGTTCGGATTCGAGCTGAATGGGGTACAGTAATTCACTAATAGCACGCAGTTCCTGAAAATAGTTAAATGGATTATCCAACAAAACCAGCATATCAATATCGCTTGAGGGTTCTCTCTGATTGCGAGCTGAAGAGCCGAATAGGAGCAATCCTTTGAATCTGTCTTTATAATGCTTCTGGAGGACAATCTTGCAATTCTTTATGATGTCATTCATACCGCACTTATTCTATCATTTTTACAAAAGTTCAGCCAGTATCGAAGGCACCTCATTACATCAAAATTTATATACATATCTAAAATAATCACTTCATCATTTTTCAACCGGAGGCAGGTTCATCCGCAGGAGCAGGTCCTGGTACCGCGGGTCGTCATCCACGAGATCAAAATAAGGAATAGACCACAGCCTGCCCATGCTCTCCCTTAAAAGGAAGCTCCCTGGTGAGTATCTCATAGAGAACCACACCCATTCCGCCTCGGCCCAGTTCTTCAATGATTGTGTATCTTCCAGCAAGCACACTTCCTTGTTTCAAAGTTTCAGGAGGGGAAACAAAGGTTTTGGTTTTTAAAAATCCCTCGTCCGCTTTTAAAGAGGCACCGCATTTCCCGCAGAAAGCTGTATCGTCGGGATTTTCATGCCGGCACTTCGGGCATTTGATGGTCATCATTATCCCCTTTATAATTTTTACGAAAAGAATATCAGGGAATTAAAAAGGTGTCAATAAAGATCAAACTCAATTACTGGACTTTGGATCCGGTGGGGATGTCTTCAGCAAAGAATGGAATAACAGCCGTGCCGTCTTCTTTAACTCCTGCCAGAAGCATGGCTTGAGATTCGATCCCGTGTATAGTGGCCGGTTCGAGATTAACGATCACCACAAGCTTTTTTCCGATGAGTTCATCGGGTTCATAGGTTTCTGCAATCCCGGCCACCATCTGTCTTTTTTCATCTCCGATGTCTGCCTCTATCTTGATGAGCTTTCGGGTTCCTTCCACTTTCTCCGCACTCAGAATTTCAGCAACTCTTAAGTCCATTTTTTTAAATTCGTTGAAAGATATTTGACTCATTTTTCCCTCCTTTTTGGATTTTTCTTGAGCGGCTTTTTGTTCGTCTTTTAAAAAGTCTTTGAGGTCCACTCTGGGAAATATGGGCTTCGGCTTTTTGATTTCCAGAGAAGCCTTGTAATTGGTAAAAGCCAGCTCATCTATGGATTCTTGTCCAATCTTTTTTTCTTCACCCAGAAAACCCCATATTTTTTGGGCGGATTCGGGCATGACCGGATACAGGAAATAGCTGATTCCTCGCAGAGCACAGGCGGTCTGATATAAGATACGGGCCAGCCGCTCTTTTTGGGTTTCATCTTTGGCCAAAATCCACGGTTCATTGTCTGCCAGATATTTATTTACGGAATTGATGTAGGTCCATATCTCTTCCAGAGCTTTGTTTAAGGAGTAATTGTCATAAAATTCAACGACTCTTGATTTCAAAGCATCAAATCTTTTTCTGAGACTGATGTCATCGCTCTGTTCTTCACCGGGAGATGGCATGTTTCCGTCAAAATATTTCCGGATCATGGTGAGAGTTCTCTGGACCAGATTTCCCAAATCATTGGCGAGATCAGAATTGCACCGGTGGATAAAGCCTTCATGGGAGAAATTGCCGTCCAGTCCGATGGGAATTTCCCTTAAAAGAAAGTATCTCAAGGGGTCTGTGCCAAAGCTTTGGAGTATGATTTGAGGATCCAAAACATTTCCCCTTGATTTGGACATTTTGGTCTTGTCTTTGAGCCACCATCCGTGTCCGTACACTGTTTTGGGAAGAGGAAAATCGCCAGCCATGAGAAAGGCAGGCCAGTAGACCGCATGAAATCTGAGTATGTCTTTTCCTATGAGATGAATGTCCGGGGGCCAAAAAGTTTGATAAAGGTCTGAATCCCATCCATATCCGATGCCTGTCAAATAATTATTTAAGGCATCAAACCATACATAGATGGACTGTTCCGGGTCATCCGGGACTGAAATGCCCCACTTTACCGTGGATCGGGTGATGCTCAGATCTTTAAGCCCCTTTTCCACAAAACTCCTGATTTCATTCATCCGGCTTTGAGGTCTCACAAAATGAGGGTTTTTTTCATACAGCTCCAGGAGCCGGTCCTGATAAGCGGACAAACGGAAAAAGTAGCACTTTTCAGAGACTTTGCCCGCCTCTTTTCCGCAGTCAGGACATATCTTGTGTCCTTCTTTTGCCAGAGGCACATCTTCAGAGAGAAAATTTTCGCAGCTCACACAGTAGTATCCTTTATACTCACCTTTATAGATCTCTCCTTTTTCCTTGAGCTTCTGGAAGAGCTCCTGAACTCCTTTTTCATGTCTTTTTTCTGTGGTTCGAATGAAATAATCATAGGATATATTCAATTCTTTCCAGAGACTTTTAAAACGTTTCACCACCTGATCCGCCAGTTCAATGGGTTGGATTCCTTTTTCTTGAGCACTTTTTTCTATTTTTTGTCCGTGTTCGTCGGTTCCGGTAAGAAAAAAGACTTTTTCCCCCGCTAATTTTTTGTAACGGCTTACGGCATCTGCAATAATAGTGGTGTAGGCATGTCCGATATGAGGGACATCATTCACATAATAGATGGGGGTGGTGATATAAAAAGTCTGTTTATGTCTCTCGTCCACTGGTTAAACCTCCTCTGATTAAAGTCATAGCCTCTGTTCGGGTGGCACTGGAAGTGCGGAAAGAACCCCTGACAGCCGAAGTCACCGTCAAAGATCTAGGCTTTTTTGCTCCTCTCATGGACATACACATGTGCTCGGCTTCAATAACCACCATGACTCCCAGGGGTTTTAGGTTTTCGTTTATGGTGTCTGCGATCTGCTTGGTGAGTCTTTCCTGGACCTGGAGCCGTCTGGAAAAAACCTCTACAGCCCGGGCGATCTTGCTTAAGCCTACGATGCGTCCTCCTTTGGGGATGTAAGCCACATGAGCCACACCGGCAAAAGGAAGAAGATGGTGTTCGCACATAGAATAAAGGGGTATGTTTTTTATGATGACCATCTCGTCATGCTTTTCGCCTTTTATGGGATGGAGGAATTCAGAGGGGTCTTTTTCGGTTCCTTCCAGGATCTCTTGAAACATGGATACGACTCTCTGGGGTGTCCTCTGAATACCGGGTCGAGTGGTGTCTTCTCCGATTCCTTCCAGGATGAGCTTGACTCCCTGTTCTATTTTTTTTGAATTCACTTTATTCTCCTTTACCTTACCTCAGCTCTTCTTTTTTTGGGAGTAAAATTCATTCAAAGCCATCTCCATGACTTTCTTAAGGGGCACATCTTTTTTATCCGCTGCTTTTTTACAGTCAGAGAATTCCGGCTGGATGTTGACAATCTTTCCCTTGTGCTCAGCTGTTTTTATGGATATGGTCTCTCCCATGACTTTGACCTTTGTTTTTTTTCGCTTCAGCACCTCTCTCTGAACCGGGAAATATCTCAGACCTATAGAGGTAGTCTCCTCAAACACAAGGTCACTTAACGATTCTATTTTATTGGATTCAACAAGCAGGGTCAATTTTGTGGCCAGACGGTTTTTCTTCATCACCACAGGGGTGAGAAAAGCATCCAGAGCCCCTTTTTCAAGCGCTTTCTCAAGGAATGCAGCCATGACCTGTGGATTTGAATCATCTATGTTGGCTTCTATCTGATAGATTCTTTTATCAGGTTTGTATTCGCTTAGATCTCCGTAAAAAACGCGCAGAATATTGGAAAATCCATAAAAATCTCTGCCTCCGGCGCCGCAGCCGATTTTTTCATAACTCAGCTCTGGAAAAGATGAAAATTTTTGAACTAAAGAGGAAACTGCGGCTGCTCCGGTTGGAGTGACCAGTTCTTCTTTGATATGAGCTGAATAAACAGGGATATTTTTCAGAAGTTCGGCCACAGCCGGAGC
Organism: Candidatus Aminicenantota bacterium; assembly: GCA_041686095.1. Taxonomy (GTDB): domain Bacteria; phylum Acidobacteriota; class Aminicenantia; order Aminicenantales; family Aminicenantaceae; genus WJMT01. The sequence continues at coordinate 2,088 of JAWLEN010000013.1, read as the reverse complement.
CGGAACCGGCAGGATTCCATGCGCGGCTTTCACATGTCCGCTGCCCACATTTAAAGGCGAAGAAAAGAATTCTTTGATGTTGAGCTCTTCAGCCAAAAAGCAGGTTCCCAGTATATCCACAATAGCATCGTCAGCACCGGCTTCATGAAGGTGGGTGGTTGAAAAATCCCTTCCGTGTACTTTGGATTCAGCTATAAAAAGATTTTTAAATATGAGAGAAGCTCTTTTTTTTACAGGCTCTGAAAAAGAGCTGTTGTTTATTATCTTTTCAATATCTTTCCATTTTCTTGCTATCTTATCTTTCCTGTGAACCGAAACATCCACTTTCAAGGCTCTGAGAGTGGCTCTTTTTGTTTCCATGATGTTGATTTCAACAGGAAGTCCCAAGGAAGCTATTTTCTGTTTAAAAAGTTCGGCATCCGCACCTAAATCCAGAAAAGCTCCCAGTATCATATCGCCGCTTATTCCTGAAAAAGCATCAAAATACACGTATTTCATTTTTTTGTTTCCTTAATTTGGCTGTTTTTCTTGGTCTAATATTTCTGAAATCTCAGGAAGAACTTCGCCGGCTTTCCCTCTTAAACTGACATCAGCATGAGGAGTGAGAGGAGTGGATTCTGGATTTATTTCAATGATCTTGACTCCTGACTCCTTGGCTGTCATGGGAATCGAAGCCGCTGGATAGACCAGAGAAGAAGTGCCGATAACAAACATCAGATCTGCTTTTGAGCTCAATCCAATCGCCTGGTTAAGGAGGTCCCTATCCAAGGCTTCTCCAAACCACACCACATGGGGTCTTAATAAGGCTCCACAGTTCGGGCATTGGGGGGGAATTTCTTGAAGAGGATTGGTGTGATCTTCTGTGATAGTTCCTTCTTTGGTGCATCTCAATTTCCAGATATTTCCATGAAGCTCAATGACTTTTTTAGAACCGGCTTTTTGATGAAGTCCGTCTATGTTTTGGGTGACCGCATAAAATGAAGAAAAGAGTTTCTCCCATTGGGACAAGGTTTTGTGTCCTGGGTTGGGCTCTTTTTTGGCAATTATTTGTCTGCGCCAGTCATACCATTCCCAAACCAATTTAGGATTGTTGGAAAAAGCATGAGGAGTGGCCAGGTCTTGGGCTCTGAATTTTTTCCATAATCCATCTTTGCCCCGAAACGTGGGGATCCCAGATTCAGATGATATTCCGGATCCAGTGAAGGCAATGATGTTGTTGGCCTGTAAAAGAAGATCCTTTGCTTGGGATAAATTTTCTCTTGTGTTCATGACAATTTCCTTGGACAATAGAATAACTGAATTATGTTCAAACCTCAAGCAGGAAAACTTATCACTATAACTTGCCTGAAAGATAAAAATTGCCGATAATAAGATGGAGACTGACCTAGCTGTTTTATTGAATAATTCAAGATCATTGGAGGCACTATGACAGAAATCCAGAAAACCCATAGTCCTTCTGCTGATATCGGACTATTGGGAGGAACCGGTCTTTATGACATGGAGGGGATAGGGAACCTTAAATCAGTGGAAATAGAAACACCTTTTGGTCAACCTTCAGATGCTTATGTCACAGGAATTCTGGAAGGAAAAAAGATTGCCTTTCTCAGCAGACACGGCCGAGGCCACAGACTGGGCCCCTCAGAAATAAATTACAGGGCTAATATCTATGGATTTAAAATGCTTGGGGCGAGCCGCATCATTTCAGTCAATTCAGTCGGCTCTCTCAAGGAAGAAATAAAACCCACAGATATTGTTTTTCCAGACCAGTTCTATGACAAGACTTTTAGAGAAAATACTTTTTTTGGACAAGGGCTGGTCGCTCATATCGGGTTTGCTGAGCCAGTGTGTCCTGAGCTGTCGCGGGTTTTGTATAAAACTGGTAAAAGCTTGGGAATCAGAGTCCATGAGAAGGGGACCTATATCTGTATCCAGGGACCTCATTTCTCAACCATTGCCGAGTCTCAAATATACCGGAAATGGGGATGTGATGTGATCGGAATGACCAGCGCCACAGAGGCAAAATTGTGCCGGGAAGCTGAGATCTGTTATGCCAGCATGAGTCTGATCACAGATTATGATGTATGGCAT
>JAWLEN010000096.1:0-8690 GCA_041686095.1 Candidatus Aminicenantota bacterium | reverse complement strand
TTTAATGAATTGTCAGAAATAATTCCCTGAATTATACAATGCAAAACAAAGGTTTTTTTGTGAAATGAAAAACGATCTGATTGCTTTATTTGATATGGACGGCACTCTTTTTGACTATGCGGGCTCCTTAAAAAAGAAACTGAAAAAAATCAAATCTCCTCAAGAACCCGAAGTTTCTTTCAGTTTCGAAGATAATCCCAGGTACTTACAGAACCGAATCGATTTGATCACTGAATCAGAGTCATTCTGGTCGGATATGCCTAAGCTTCAGTTAGGATGGGACATTTTACAGATTGCTGAAGAACTGGAGTATCATATTCACATTCTGACTCAAGGGCCCAGGAGCAATCCGGCCGCATGGTCCGGGAAAAAGAAATGTATCGATAAGCATTTTGGAGAAGATTTCAGCATCACATTAACCAGAGACAAAGGGCTGGTATACGGAACGGTTCTGGTTGAGAATTACCCCAAATATATCGAACGCTGGCTCAATTGGAGAAAACGCGGTCTTGTCATCATGCCCGCGAATGAATTCAATAAAAGCTTCCGCCATCCCCAGGTTATTCGGTATGACGGCAGCAATCTCGAGGAAGTCGGGGATGCCATGGGGAAAAGAAAAGAAGAAGTTTTGGAAAAAAAGGAGTCCAAATGGAAGTTAAAATAAAAAACTTTCTATTGAATATGGAGCTGGGCAAGCTTCAGAGCCACCAGAAAATGGGAGTCATTCCTCTGACAACAGCTGAAAGCAACGGCCCGGAGTATGTGACCTTAAAGCAGGCTTTGGAAAAAAACTTCCTCACCATAAAGGAAATTTCCGAAAGCGGCTCCGTGCCTGAGCTGAAGGTGATCAACAATGCTGAGATCCCGGTGCTTCTTTTGGACGGCGAAGAGCTTTCCGGAGCCAAACAGAACAGAGTGCTCAACACCTCCATCCTGCTTAAGAAAAAGTCAGAGACTGTGATTCCGGTCAGCTGCACAGAGCAGGGAAGATGGTCCTATGTTTCAGACAGGTTTGATGATTCAAATGTGGTGATGTCACCGAGAATCCGCAGGAAAAAGGCCCGCTCGGTATCCGCATCTTTGCGGGAGTCGCAAGAGTATCGCTCAGACCAGAGTGAGGTGTGGGAGGATATTGATCAGATGACCGCAGAGGCTGAGGTTGAATCAGCAACCGGCGCTATGAAAGATGTTTTCGAGGAAAGGCGCAAAGACCTGGACCGCTATATGAAAGCGTTCCAATACACGCCCGGGCAAAAGGGTATCCTGGTGTTTTTAGACGGAGAGGCGGTGGGCTTTGATATGGTCTCAAGGGACTCGGCGTACAAGGAACTTCATTCCAAATTAGTGAAGAGTTATGCCATGGAAGCTGTTCTTTTAAAGAATGGAAAAGAAGTGAAAAACGGAATGAAAAAAGCCAAAGATTTCATCAATCAGGTCACAGGGTGTGAGGGCAAGAAGTATGAATCCGCAGGAAGCGGATGGGACCACCGGTTTGAAGGGGATGAGATTGTGGGTTCGGCTCTTGTTTACGGGAGGAATGTCATCCACGCCGCTTTTTTTAAGATGACCGAAGAGGAAAAAGCAGGGCATATGTCCAGCCTGGGGCGGAGGAAGAGGTTCAGGACCGGATAAGGGGGGCGGTCTGTATATTTTGCCATCGCATTGGGATTTCTGTTTGCCTTTAGGGTAAGGTTTCAGTTTGCTGTTTCCACGAAGACAATGTCAGACTTTTTAAAGGAATCCATTTGAAGGAAAAGTGTGCTGAATTATCCTATGCTAAACAATTTCCTCTTTATGCGTGAAAAGGTGGATTTTGTTTTTTAAGGCTGAATCTTTTATTATTTGTTTATACAAAGGATGAAAACGACCGGGATTATGGTAGAACCAAATTTCATTATAATGCAAAAGCCTTTGGTCAAAATTAAGTAAGAGCGAATTATATTCTTCCTCCGTCACTGAATCTGGCGATTTATCATACCAAGAGTGTTTCTCTTCAGAAAACCAGATCCCATATAAATCAGAAAAAATTGCCCATTCGACCATTTTTTCTTTACATCTGTTCATGAAGGCACGAATTCTTTTTGAGGCATACAATTCATCTGGGAAAACCTCCATATTACTATTCTTAAAATCATCATTCTTTTTGGCTGAACAGTGTGTAATATATATTCGCATGCTGTATTCAGCCTTCAGATGAAATATTTTTTAGTTCTTCGACATTATTTATTAATCCATTTACCATATCTTTAGGAAAATTTTTTATTCCGGGTATTATTTTATTTCTCAATTTTTTGGTGGCATGTAATAAATCTTTATTCTTTAGAAAACGCCACTTATCAGTCCTCCAAGTCAATTTTCTTATCATTTCTGCTCTTTTATGAGCTTTTTCAATAATATCGATCCGATATTTCGCGCACTCATCATACAGAAATTTCTCATAGGCTTTAGCGGCCCAAAATCCCGCAGTTTTATAATCTCCTTTTTTGTAGAATACTTTAGCTATTTTAAGGGGCGAATGAGGAAGAAAAGTTATCAAATCCTTCAGTGAAAGATTGCCGGGTAAACTCTCAGCCAATGCTGCATTTAAATCATCGACATATTCCTCTTCAGCATAAAAAATCGCCCAAACTATCATATCTACTTCAGAGGTTTTGGTTACCCCAAAACTATCTCGTAATATTCTTAGATCTTTAATATAATTTAAATATTCATCCACGTCGCTTGCTCCCCTCTCTGACCTCAATATTTTAAGAGGAGGACGTGAATAAATTGCATAATGCTCTGGATGAATAAATCTAAGGACAATAGAGACAAGGGAAATGTTTTTAAATACTTTATTCAAGCCATCTATGACTTTCTCCTCACCCTCAGGTAAATTTTTAAACCATCCGTCTGTTTTCTTTAGTTTAGTTTCTATCTGTTCCCGGCTTGGCCACATCCAGTATTCGCTAAACGGCCAAGCATACTCATCTTTAATTTTTATAAGATCTTCATATGAGAGTGCGCCGTTTTTTCTTAAATGCTGTAATCTTTTTTCTATTATTTCTAAGTCCTGTTCTTTTCCGGATTTCTTCTTCGTAATTTTCTTGAAAAGATCCTTATACTTATTTTCATCCATTGAATTCACCTCGTTTTTGCAGTTAGCCATCCTTTTGGATAATCTTTCACCCAATTCCGCTTTTCTCCATTATTGGGATATATATAGGCAGCTTTGATTCGAGGGTGGAGGCTAATTTCCTCTAAATATTCCATCTTATTCACCATGGTATTTGTGAATATTAACAAGTACTTGTGTTCCGCTTCATTGGCATGCTTGAGCTTGAAGTTGTCGAATTGGATTTCTTTAATACAGGACCGGCTATGGCGGATTATGTATTTGAATTCAATGACAGCGAAGAGATTTTTCTTATTTCTGATTGAATTGGTTTTCGTTATATCTCTGCAGCGGATGGTTTCCAAATAATGGGTTTGGATAAATTCCGGCTTCAGGATGGATATATCATAGCGGGCTCTTTTGCCATTCTCTTCATCTAATTGGGGTGTGGGTATTCTCCGGAACCGTTTCAAAGTTGGATATTCGGGATGGAGGATATTTGTTTTTTTAACTTTTTCATCTTTTGTTTGATATTGTTTGGAAAACTCCTTTTTACTGTAAAACACATGATAAAAATAATGGTGGAAATCATGTTCATTGAAAAAATTATCGGGTTTGCGGCGGAATTGGTTGATTATAGTTCGGATGGAGGAAATAATTAGTTCTTCGTTCATCAAGAGAATTAATTATAAACCGTTTTCCTTAATTATAGAAACAGTTCATGAATATTTCCTATGTTTTTTATTGACCCTTCATTTTTCCTGAAATATATTGCTTTATGCAGAAGCCAATATGGGGAGAAATGAAAACCATGAGAAAATCAAAAATATTGATGGTTACAATATGTTCAAACAGAAAAAACAAGGGGGGAGTACGGGAGTATAAAAAAGAATTATCGATCTTTTCTTTATTGCCTTCATATGAGAAAAAAATATTAGAACGGCGCAACCAAGCATGGGAACTATTAAAAAGCAACGAATCAACTAGAGAGGGAATGCCAATAAAGGATCTTCCTTATAATCTTGAACTCAAAAAGGGACCAGATTTTGGGGGGTCTTCTTCTTCCCGATATATGCCGGCATATAAACGGTATAGTGGAAGATTTTATAATGAAATTAGAAAAGAAATTAATGAAAATGAATGGCCCCTTAAAGAAACAAGCCATCATGTGCTTATTATTTCAGGACTTTATGGTCTTATTACAGCTGATGAGATGATTCAACTTTACAGCTGTCATTTGCCTGACAACCAAAATATTGAGGCTTTATGGAAAAAGAATGGTTTTCTCACTAATTTAATTATCGCATATATAAGAAAATTCAGCATTTTAAAAGTTTTTGATCTAACCGCACAGGATTTATATAGAAAACTTATTAATTGGGATAGAGTTAAGAAAAAATGTGAAGTTTTACATGCTTTTGGAGATCAAAATGCCGGGCCGGCAGTGCTGCCATCCTTAGGAATATTTGCGAAGGAAAATCTGCTGACTGAATCGGAAAAAGAACTTTTAAAGATTTCATCCCAAGAAACTTTTCTAAATGGATATGAAGAAATAAAACTATTTGAAACCGAAAGCCCACCTGCAGGGTATCCTAAGGAGGAATCTGGAAAAGAAATAAGTATCGAAGAGGAATCCTATACTGAATTCAAAAACACACAATTTGAAAGAACAGAAAAACCAAATGATCAAACGGACATATCCCACCATCCCCGAGATATCCTTGTCACATCCCGGGGTCATAATACTATTTTCGGAAAAAAGATAACTGAGAAAAAAGATTTGCCGAATGAAGTCCAATACATCATAGATAATATCAGTTTGAGTAATGATGTGATTTCAGTAATTTTCGGGAGATTCAGGTCTAAAGGCCCCAAAACAGCTGAGTTTAGTGTGAAATTATTTGAACCAAAAGAAAGCCAAGGGCATATCAATGCCAAATTATCGGGACAAGGAACGATAGGAAGGACACAGGAAATATCCATCAAAGTTACAAAAGGGATGGAAAAAATAGTTTATTGGACCCTTATTGGGATTTTAAAAGAAAAGAATTGTTCATGAAAAAAATCATTCTAATATCCTGCGTGAGTAAAAAGCTGAAAAATAAAGCGAGAGCAGAGGATCTTTATATAAGTGACCTTTTTAAACTCAGTTTAGAATATGCTCGCAAGCAAAAACCAGATGATATATTCATATTATCCGCAAAATATGGTCTTCTTGCTCTAGATGATGAAATTGAAATATATGATGAGACTTTAAATAAAATGAAAATCAATCAAAGAAAAGACTGGGCAAGGAAGGTGGTTGAGCAGCTTGAGGCAAAGGCTGACTTGGATAAAGATCATTTTATTATTTTAGCAGGAAATAAATACAGACAATTTTTAATTTCCCATTTAAAATCTTATGAAATTCCACTCGAGAGTCTTAGAATCGGAGAGCAACTTAAATTTCTGAAAAAACATAGTAATTCATGATTGAAATCTGTTCAAAATTGCATACCCTCTTCAACAATCTCAAGCGCTTTGAATTTCCTTTCAATGAGGATGATATACCTAAAAACGGAATCTATATTTTGTTTGAATCAGGTGAAAAAGCCCATCAATGCGACCGGATAGTCAGAGTAGGCACCCATACCGGAAAAAACCAATTGAGTTCGAGGCTGAAGCAGCATTATATCAATGAGAATAAGGACCGGAGCATATTCCGCAAAAATACAGGAAGAGCTATTCTTAATCGAGAGAATGATTCTTTCCTCAAACAATGGAATTGGGATTTAACAACCCGAAAAGCAAAAAACGAACTCGGAAATCTGGTTGACTGGACAAAGCAAAAAGAAATCGAGAAACAAGTCTCGGCCTATATTCAAAAGAATTTAACCTTTGCGGTATTCGAAGTGATAGAAAAGGACAAGCGCTTGAATCTTGAATCAAAGATGATCTCCACCCTGTCCTGGTGCGGTTTATGTTCGCCTTCTGAGAACTGGCTGGGCTTGCACTCGCCAAAAGCCAAAATCAGAGAAAGCGGATTATGGCTTGTTAATGAGCTCTATAAAGAGCCCTTGGATGAGACAGAGTTTAAAGAGGTGGCATCTATCTGTGTCATGTCAAGTTAATTTTCAAATATTTTCCGGACCAGCCAATTCTTATTTGTATTATCTCCCGCGCCGGAGTTTAAAATATGTAAAATTGGTCCACTCTGAATTGACAATAATAATAAAAAATAAACTATACGCCTCTATATAAGCTTCCAGCCCTTAGGATCATTTGGCAAGACTGGCGGCTGTAACCCCTACTCCAGACTCACATCCACATACACCGAATGATGCCCGCAGGTCTCAAAGAATGGCTTTAGTTCCAGGTCACCGATGGTAAACCGCAGGGCGGGCGGAGCGCCGTCAATCGACTGGGCGATGTCCTCCGCGTCAAGGGTCACGGCGCGCTAGGCCGGCAGGATAAAGGGGGCGACCGCCTCATGAGTAAAGATTTTTAAGAAGCCGCTGTTAATCCACACCCTGATCCTTATGTCCTTCTCTGAGCACCTGGTATTCGCCGGATTCCGTATTTAGATTATAAATATTAAAGTTGGTTTTAATATCAAAACCTTGTGAGCGTTTAGCAAAATTAGAAGATATACTGCCCGCGGGGCTGTGTACCCGGTGAAAGACACCTTCCGGCCAGCCGAAGAGACACCGGCCTTCATAAACAAATTTACCTCCGTGTTTTACATAACCCGGCGTCACTTCAAATCTTTCCGGCTCGCCATGATCTTTGGTATATAAATCGACTAATCTTTTGCCATTAAAAACAATCAAGTTATCTTCCTGATTAGGGTGCATATACCAGGGCTTATCATCAGAGTCCGGCAGGCTGGGGCTATAGGCTCCGGGGTCATGTTTAACCCGGTCAATAGAACCAAGCCCATCAATTATCGGGATAATATCAAACTCAACTTTCGGGGTATTTCTTAATTTTTTAAGAGGAATAAAAAAGCACAATCCGTCTATATAAAATTTTTTCTCAGGCATCTGATTAAGCTCCTTCGTGATAATGCTGTCATATAAGTTATAATCCATAACAGACTATGTCAATAATTGTTCGCAATCTTGCAGGGCATTCGCGGTAAAGGACCACAGCATCACACCTTGTGCCTCGTATCTGCTCGTTCGGGGTCAGCTAAGCAGGTAAGCAGGGTCAGACCCACTGAAATAATTCTAAACAAACAGAATCACGCTTAATGATACATGAAATAAGGCCTTAATTGAGGGGTTCACCCACCAAAATGCCGATTTGTTAGAATAAAAGGCGGCCCTGGAAGAAAAGCTAATCAAAGAAGCTAACCGGCCCTTTCCGGCCCCGAAAAGGACGGATTAAGGCCTGAAAATAGGCCCGAAATTATGTTAATTGCCGTGATATCAATATGATCGGGGGGTCCGACCCCGAATACCGAAAAAGGACGAGGTTCCAGAACAGTGCCCACTTGAAAAGTAAATTTTTACTTGACCATATGCACTAATGTACATATAATATAACAATGGAAATCGAATGGAACGGAAAAAAAGCCGTTTCCAATCTCAAAAAGCATGGAATAGATTTTGCAGATGCGGTAACTGTCTTGGAGGACGAAAGAGCCATAACCATATCTGAAGACTATCCGGAGGAGGAACGCCTTATCACTATCGGTATGGACTCTTTCAATCGCATTCTCGTCGTTGTCTATACTTGGCGTGGAAGCCGGATTCGGATAATATCAGCAAGGAGAGCCACAGCCAAGGAAACAAGGCAATATAAAGGTTAGTTCAATGAAAAAAAAATATGATTTTAGCAAAGGTAAAAGAGGCCCTGTGATCAAAGCTCCTAAAGGAAAAACACGTATCACCATCAGATTAGATGATGATGTCCTCGACTGGTTCCGGCAGCAAGTACACTCTGCGGGTGGCGGAAATTATCAGACACTCATCAATATGGCTCTCAGAGAATACATGAACTCCAAAAAAGAACCACTCGAGGATACTCTTCGGCATGTTATTCGTGAAGAATTATCGGCATACGGCAAAAAATCCAAGAGCTGATCCATTATTTGCTTGAGTGTCCGCATTTTCACAAAGTCATCGCGAGCCCCCTTGTGTCATGCGAGCGAAGCGAAGCAATCGTCTTCAATCGAAATCCTAAAAAATCAGTATCGGCACACCGAAAAGCAAAAGGACAAGGATCCAGAACAGGGCCCGCTTGATCAACCACCCCAGCGCTTTGCGTTCCTCTTTTTCCATGAAGATCAGGTTTGCATATTCCCAGCTATACGACATGATTTTTGCAAAGCGGGGTCTTGTAAAGCAGGGTGGGGTCTTGCAAAGCGGGGTCGGGGTCTTGTAAAGCAGGGTCAGACCCACGGAAATAATTCTAAACAAACAGAATCACACGTTATGATACATGAAATAGGGCCTTAATTGAGCGTTTTCGCCCTCCAAAATGCCGATTTAGAATAAAAGGCGGCCTAGAAGAAAAGCTAATCAAAAAAGCTAACCGGCCCTTTCCGGCCCCGAAAAGGACGGATTAAGGCCTGAAAATAGGCCCGAAATTATGTTAATTGCTGTGATATCAA
>JAWLEN010000095.1:0-8692 GCA_041686095.1 Candidatus Aminicenantota bacterium | reverse complement strand
CGCCACAAACTTCGGGCAGGAAACAAAAAATCAAGATGAGGGATTGAGGTGAGTTCAAACGGAGTCCGGTGCATGATAAAGCGGGTCTCTAAAAGAGGGATGTCAAAAGCCTTTCCATTGTAAGTGACCACTGACTCAAATTTCATGTCTTTAAAGAACCGGCTCAGATCCTTGATCATGCGTTCTTCCTCAGACAGATCACCCAGGAAATATTGACCAATCCAGAATTTTCCGTCTCTGTAATAGCCCATGCCCACATTAAAGGGCACAACACCGGTGCCGCCGGAAAGACCCGTGGTCTCAAGGTCAATAAAAAGGGCTGTGGACAGGTCCCTGTCTTCAAACTCGGCGTCACAGCTCAGACAGGCCAGAGTGGAGCCTTTGATATCCAGTCCCTGGGATATTTTGACTCTTCCGTATCTCGCATCCAAAGAATAGGGTGTCTCTGTGAACTGAAGGGCTTCTCTCTCATGAGGTTCAAACCGAGGTTCCGGCTTTTTTCGGGGCTTTCGGTCTCTTCTCAGCTGGATGAGCTGTTCCAGTTTTTCTTTGGTTGAAAGCTCCTCTTTTTTTTCAAGCTTTGACCAGGCATCTCTGAGTTCCTGGGACTTGGAACGGGCTTCCCGTTCTTTTTTTAAGCGTTTGAGTTTTTCTTTGATATCTTCTGGCAAAGCTTATTCTCCTATAAACTGAAGCACAATGGTACGGGAACGGGAGCGGTTGTCAAAGTCAATAAACACGATCTGCTGCCAGGTTCCGAGCATGAGTTTTCCATCTTCAAAAGGAACAGTCAAGGAAGGACCTATGAGAGAGGCTCTCACATGGGAGAATCCATTACCGTCACCCCATCGGGCATCATGATGATATGTCTTGTTGGAGGGGCTGATCCGTTCCATGAGTTCGGTGAAATCCTGTTCCAGTCCGGATTCATATTCAATGGTGGTTAAGCCTCCGGTGGAGCCGGGAACAAAGAGAGTGACCTGGCCTGATTGAAGTTTGAGTGAGGCCAGTTTGTCAGAGACTTTGCCTGTAAGGTCTTTCATGTCGCTAAAACCAGAGGTTGAGAGCTGGATGGAATCATTGATGACTTTCATTTATTTTTCTCCCCTATAATGATAGAATAATTTTGAGGTGCGGTAAAGGGAGAAAAAAGGAGACGGTCGCTCATGACTGAGAAAACTAACCAGAAAAATCAGACACCTCCAACTGGACCCAGGCTCTGGGAAATCAGGGCGGTCAAAGACCTTATGTGGCTGTTCTTGATCATCCTGCTTCTCATCGCAGCTTATTATTTGCGGTCCATTCTCCTTCCGATTTTCTTAGGGCTGCTGCTGGCGTATCTATTCAATCCAACTATTATGGCTGCTAAGAAACGTCTACGTATTCCCAAGCAGGTCACTGTGCTTTTTCTCCTGGCTGTGGCTATTGCCGCAGTGATCGCCGTCATAATCTGGCTGATTCCTCCTCTTATCGAACAGGGCACTGATTTTGTCCAGAGTGTACCCGATTATTGGGAGACTCTGAGAGATAAATATGGGGTCCCTCTAGGAGAAATCCCTAAAAAGCCCGGCACTGTGCTGGAAAGACTTCATGTTCGATCTGAATCCATTCTTCCTTTTGTGGGAAGTGTGATCGGGACCTCAGTCATAGTTCTTTTTTGGGTTATCCTGATTCCTGTTTCTTTCTTTGTTTTCTCCATGAACTTCAACAAGATCGTTGAAAACGCCAAAAGTTACATCCCTCAGAAAAAGAAGGGCCGCATCCTGCACATATTTAAACGCATGGATAAAGCGGTGGGCAATTTTTTTAGAGGCCGGCTGTTCATATCCCTCATCATCGCTGTGCTTTTTTCAGCTGGCTGGTTTTTGGCTGGCGTCCCCTACTGGTTTCTCCTGGGTATTGCCACAGGATTTTTAAGCATTGTCCCCTATCTTTCAACCATAGGATGGATTGCTGTTCTTCTAGTGAAATACCTGGAGATGACCACAGGACCCCAGGCGCCTGGCTTTAATTTTTTTGCTGTTATCCTCTGGCCCACCGTGGTTTATCAAGGAGTGAATGTGCTTGAAGAGTATGTGCTGACTCCATGGATCCAGAGTAAATCGACCACTCTGAATCCCCTGACCATACTGGTGGTGGTGTTTGTCGGAGGCTGGATAGGGGGTCTTTTGGGCCTGCTTTTTGCCATTCCTGTGGCTGCCTGTATAAAAATTTTCTGGGAAGAAGTGATTTCCCGGAGCCTTAAAAAAGGAGCTCAAGCCCAATGAATTAAGGGGAGTTGTTTTTCAATCAGATGATTGATAATAATCCCGGCATTCACATTCTCTTCCTCTAATCACCTTTTTTCCCTTTGCTATGAACAGGGAAAACAGGACTGTTCAATTTTTTTCTGTTAAAGCCTGGTTCTGTGATTGGGCAGAAACAGCTTCTCATAAAGGTTTAATGCATATAAGTCTGTCATGCCAGCTATAAAATCGATCACTCTGATCTCAAGCAAATCCTCTTCAGGATAGGGTTTCACATAATTTTCGGGATGATCCAGAATGTATTGATAAATATCACTGAGAATCTTATCCACTTTTTCATACTGAATGAGATTTTGCTCGCTGAAATAGACTTTTTCGTAAAGAAAATCCCTTAATTCCACGATCGCGGAATTCATGTCATCGCTTAAAGAAATCCCTGTTAATCCTCCTCTGGAGGTGGAATCAATGACATCCCAAACCATCTTATCAATTCTTTTGGCGTGCCATTTACCCAGGGAACGCACCAGATGAGAGGGAATATCCGCCTCTTTAATCACCCCGGCTCTTAAAGCATCATCAATGTCGTGGTTCACATAAGCGATCAGGTCTGAGACACGAACCACCTGACCCTCTAAAGTCATAGGCAGGGCGTCTTTATCCACATCAAAAATTTTTCCTCTTCCTTTGGAGTGCTTTAAAATACCGTCTCTCACTTCATGAGTCAGATTCAAACCTTTGCCGTCATATTCCAGGCTCTCCACCACGCGCAGGCTCTGAGTGTAGTGGGAAAATCTTTTCGGAGAGAGCTTTTTCAGGCTTTTTTCACCCGCATGTCCAAAAGGAGTGTGTCCCAGGTCATGGCCCAGGGCTATGGCTTCGGTCAGGTCTTCATTAAGGCGCAGAGCTTTGGCAATGGTCCGAGCGATCTGAGACACTTCCAGAGTGTGAGTGAGACGGGTTCGGTAGTGGTCTCCATAAGGGGCGATAAAAACCTGGGTTTTGTGTTTAAGCCTGCGGAAAGACTTGCAGTGTATGATTCGGTCTCTATCCCTCTGGAACTCTGTTCGCAGACTGTGAAGCTTTTCTTTTCTTTCCCGGCCTAATGTGTTTAAACTCAAGCAGGCTTTTTCAGAAAGAATCTCTTTTTCCAGATTTTCGAGCTTTTCTCTGACTGTGAGCGCCATAGGGATACAACCTTATGTTTCCAAACCTTCCCCTCGCCAGGGACTGTTTGTTTGAGCCTGGTTTATAAGAAGCACTGGGATGTAGAAATTGATTTCCCGGCGGTGAGAGATTTCCATTTTCTCTACGACTATAGCCAGGGCTTCCTTGATTCCCATCTCATTCATCATGGCAAAAGGCCCTTTTTTCCAGTTTAATGTCTCTTTACACATCTTCTCTAAGCTCTCAATATCAGATATGCCTGACTCCAAAAGTTCAGCCGCTACCATAAAAGACACGGCTTTAAATCTATTTTTCAGCATATCTTTAAGCAGCAAATCATCTGATTTTTCCCTTACCGCATGCTTGTTCATCCACTTTGCCGATGACTTATCCTTTGCGATTTTATACTCTTCCAATTTCTCCATAAAGCTTACGGGTAGAGTGAAAAAATTATGATAGACTTTATGCAGATCATCTTCAGAATCTTTTTTGTCTTCCAGGTAGAGTAAAAAATCAATGGATTCCGGGATGCCTATATCATCCATTTGCTTAAGAAATCCTTTTTTGATACCAAAAGCTCTTTGAGCGGCTTCTTCAATATCTGCAATTTTGAATCCTTCATCAATCATTCGCCCGGCTTCTGTCATTAAAGAAGCCAAAATCAGATTCACAGCGCCCCCTTTTCTCTGTTTTAAAAGAGGCTCTGTTTCTTTAACCAGTTGTTTTTCTGTGTTCATATGATCTTCCTTTTTTCCTAAAATAAATGTCATTACTGGGAGCGTAGCGACGTGTTAATCTGACGACCATTTTATTATAAAGAGGTCATTGCGAGGAACATAGTGACGAAGCAATCTCAATATGATTCGTTTAACTTTGGGATTGCTCATTTCCATTCACAATGACATAGTTTAACGCGGGCCGAAAATCTTGGTTCCGATCCTCACGATGTTGGCTCCTTCTTCAACAGCTATTTTATAGGAATTGGTCATTCCCATAGAGAGATACTTCATTTCAACACCAGGAATAGAGAGCTCTTTGAGTTTATTAAAAACTCTGCGTGTCTCAACAAAATAGGGCCTGGCATTCTCAGGATCGCCCACCATGGGGCCCATGGTCATCAAGCCCTGCAGTTTGAGGTGCTCAAAACCAGCTATTTTTCTGGCTAAATCCTCCACTTCCTCTGGTAAAACGCCGAACTTCTGCTCCTCTTTTCCACTGTTCACCTCAATGAGCACGGTCATCACTTTATCGGTTCTGGCTGCTCTTTTCTCGATTTCTTTAGCCAGTTTCAAGGAATCCACTGTCTCTATCATATCAAATATCTTTATGGCTTTTTTGACTTTGTTCCTTTGCAGATGACCTATAAAATGCCATCTTGCCTTTTTGCCTATGGCGTCAAAGGCTTCCTGAGCTTCCTGAACATAATTCTCACCCACGATTTCGACTCCTGCTTCCACGGCTCTTTTTACTTCTTCAGGAGTCCGGGTCTTGGCAGCAGCCACCAGTTCCACTCCTTCCGGAAGCTCTTCCATTATTTTTTTTATATTTTCTTCGATCATTGGTTTACTCTCTTTAAACTGTATTCAATTTGAGGGGAAAATGCAAACCAGCAAATGATTAATTTAGGAAATAACCTGGGTTATCTTGTAATGACTCAGATGAATCTGATTTATTCACGAGTCGAAATTGCTGCAGATGCAAGGCACGAGGCATGAAGATGTGGTCCTTCACTTCGAATGCCTCGTAACGAAGCAGATGCAGTGAGATCGGCTCGCCTGTAAGGTAAAATCAGCCTGAAATAAAATAATATAAAACTGAAATAAAGAGAGAGACTTTGTTTGTTGAAGTCACACCAAAAGACAATTGATCAAGAGGTAGTGAATGAAAGTTCAGGCTGATTTTATGAATGACTCAGATTATCCTGTGAAGTATAAATAAGCAACAAGAATGAGTAATAATACTGTTACTGAAGCAATCACATCGCGGGCATCCCAGCTTGACCTGGATTCTTTGCGGTGTTCATCAGATAGTGTGCCGAAGGTCAAGCCACTCAGGTCCTTTTTAGACCCTCCGGTCATACGGCTGACCACAACCATGACCACAGCGCATATGATAAATATCAATAAACTGTAGTACTGAAAGAATATATTATTCACCACCCATAAAAATGAACCTTGGTCATAAGTAAAATTCTCAATCAAAGAAACCGGCGTATCAATGGCCAAACGGCCCAATCCCAGAACAAAACCAGTGATCAAAGCAGCCAGACACCCATTGTGGTTAAGCCGCTTATTAAAGACCCCAAAAAAGAAAACAACAAAAATAGGCGGAGCCAGATATCCCTGTACGGTCTGCAGATAATCATACAAACCTCTTCCTCCGCTGATGACCGGAATCCAGAGAAGTCCGATCAAAACCATAACCGATGTCGCAATCCGGCCTACCCAAACCAGGTGACGCTGAGAAGCTTTGGGCTTCAATCTTGCGTAGAAATCCATAGTAAACAGTGTGGAAGAGGCGTTGAACACACCTGCCAATGAACTCATTAAGGCAGCCAAAAGGCCAGCCACCACAATGCCGCGAATACCTATGGGTAATATGGTGGCCACTAAAAGCGGAAAAGCTTTTTGAGATTGTTCAATGAGCAGCTCTCCCTGACTATTGAATAAGGTCTGCTGGATCACTTCTATCTGCCCGCTTTTTGCCAGAGCAAAACAGATCATCCCCGGTATAATGAAAATAAAAACAGGCAAAAGTTTGAAAAAAGCCGCACAGATGGAACCACGCCTTGCCTCTTTTTCATTCTTGGCTCCTAAAGCGCGCTGAACAATATACTGATCTGTAGTCCAATACCATAAGCCAATAATAGGGGCACAGAACAGCATTCCCAGCCAGGGATAACCATCATTAAAATACCAGGCCATACGTCCGGCTTCTTTTATAGGCGCCCAGGTCCCCTCGATTCCGGCTGGAACCAAAGGCCTCCAGAGGTTAAACATTTCCGAACCGCATATAGCACGCAGCTGGCCCCAGCCTCCCAACGCCTTCAATCCAAAAATAGTGACCAGTATGGAACCAAATACCAGGACTATGGTTTGCAGAGCTTCTGTGTAGGCGACAGCCCTCAGACCCCCCAGTATGGTGTAAAATCCGGTCAGCACAATAACCAGGATAGAACCGATCCAAAAACTGTTCATCCCCATAAAATTAATATCCGGCAGAAGCACACTGAAAACAATGCCCCCGGCAAAAATGCCCACAGCAATTTTAGTCAGCACATACGCCACCAAAGAAATGCCTGAAAGCACGGTGCGTGCTGCCGGAGAGAAGCGTCTTTCTAAAAACTCGGGCATGGTGAATACTTTGGAACGCATATAAAAAGGAACCATCACCCAACCTAGGACCAAAAGGCACCAGGCATGAAGTTCGTAATGAGCCATGGCCACCCCATCTGTGGCACCGGAACCGGCAAGTCCGACCAAATGCTCGGAACCGATGTTGGAAGAAAATATGGAAGCTCCGATAATGAACCATCCCAGATGGCGTCCGGCTAAAAAATAATCCGTGGATGTCTCCTGCTTTTGTTTGACAACCCACCAGACAATGGCAAATAAAACAAGGAAATATAAAAAAACAATCAACAGATCAATGGAGTGCAGTCCCATTTTACCTTCTCCATAGTTCAAACATTAACTGTAAAAAAATTTAATATGATGCGTGCCTCTGCTTCATTCTCAAAACAGATTATTCTATAACTTTTTTTATCAAATGCCAAAAAAAAACAGGAAATAACCGACAAAAAGGATTATTCAACTTGAGCTAAGCTGTGATTGATGTATTTTCTCATGAAGAAGACCGCTTCATCGCTTTTTCGAAACACAGGAATAAATGCCTTCTCCAGCTTATCTACCAGAGGATCGTAGATCCGACCCGCATCAATGCTCACTACAAAAGGCTTGTCTGTGTTTTGGGATATCTCTATAAGCTGATTCGGAGTGCTGCCTTTTTTATCCAGGTCTTCGGAATGAAACTCGGAGGGTTTAAGAGTGTTCATGGCCGGAGTCATGGGAAGCGGAGAGACCACGCCGCAGTCCACATTCTCATCTTCGAAAATAACTTTCACACACTCGGCAAAAGTTTTATCATCAGCCACAGGTGTCATGTCCATGGGATTTCCGATATCCTGAATTTTATTGATTCCTAAAGGCTCCAGAATCTTATTGAGTTTGGACACGGTGGAATCAGAAAATTGAGCCAGGTCCAGCCTCTCATTATTCTGGATGCTGTCTGACATGATCACGCATTCAAACCCAGCATTGGATATGAGGGCTACCCGCCTTCCTCTGACTTTTTTATCTTTCAAAAAACAGAGCGCTTTAGTAAAGCTTTGAAACTCGGCAATGGTGTCCGCCATCAGAACACCGGCTTGTTCCAGAACAGACCGGCTTACTCTGTAATCTCCAGCCACGGAAGCGGTGTGGCCGGCTGTGGCTGACTGTCCTTCCGGAGTTCTTCCTCCCTTATACATCACAATAGTTTTCCCTGCTTTGACGGCTTCCCGGGCGGCTTTAGCGAATTCAAGTCCGTCTCCGTCTGTAAATCCTTCACCGTAAACCGCATACACCCGGATATCTTTATGATCCTTGAGGTATTTGAGGTAATCAGATAAAGTGAGGTCAATTTGATTCCCAATGGAGACCGCATACACAGGTTCCAAATTTTTCATCTGGCTCATGCGTGAGACCATAAATGCACCGCTTTGAGACAGGATAGCAAGTCCTACTTTTTGAGGTTTTTCTCTGGGAAGGTCATAGATTTTATACTCGGGGATGAACGTGGTGTCATATTTCCCGGGACGGGACAGGATTCCCAGGCAGTTTCCTCCATTGACCACGGGAGCCGGTTTTTGTTCTTTTCTTTGATCCTGCAGCATGGATTTGATTTCCTTTTCAATCCCTTGGGTCCCCTCTTTTTCTCCGATACCGCCTGGGATGAGGATCACAGAGCGGACTTTTTGGGACTCAATGACTTCCTGCATCACCTGAGCGCTCTGCTCAGCGCTGATGGCTAAAACCAAAAGGTCCGCGGTTTCAGGAAGATCTTTCACACTGTCCACACAGTGGCATCCTTCGATCTCTTGAGTGTTGGGCTTAATAACTGTGATGTTTTCTCTGGGAAACCCCCGGTTTAAGGTGTTGTTTAAAATGATGTGGCCTATATTCATCTTTTTGGAAACACCCAGTACAGCTAACTTCTCAGGCTCCAGAAGATATTTGATGTTT
>JAWLEN010000012.1:13591-35475 GCA_041686095.1 Candidatus Aminicenantota bacterium | reverse complement strand
TGTTCTTTAAATTCTTCCTGATGCTGTCTGTAATAATTTATGACTTCATTGTCATCAACCACAATATCTTTGCCAAAAGAATAAAATATAACCCCTTCTTTTAAAAGTTCTCTTTCCTGAAAATCCAGCCAGCTCTCATAATTAATTCCCTGCTCTCCCATGGCGCTTCTTATTTCTTCAATGGAACTAAACCCATATTGTTCTTTCATGTCTTCGAGCATCTTCTCAATTTGCCCGCTCACATCTATGTTCTGTTTTTCAGCTTCCTGTAAGAGCAAAATATCTGTGATCATGCTGTCTAAAAGACTTTTCCGGCTCTTTCTGTATATGTTCTCTAGTTCTTCGCCTTGGTATCTTGATGATAGAGATTGATACAGCATCTCATCCTGCTGTTTAAAGTCAGATAAAGTAATGACATCTTGGTTAACCACTGCTACAATGGCTTCCAACACCTCTTCACCGCTCACTTGCAATCCTGTGGTGAGCAATACAACCGCCAGAACTGCTTTCATCATTGTTCTATTCATGTTCATTCCTTTGATAAGAAAAGTTAAGCCTCTCAGGATAAAATTTCCATTCAAATTTTGATTTCAATTTTTCTAAATAATTATGCACAAATTCATTTATTTTTTGTTTAAGAATTTTTATCTCTATATTTGATGAAACCTCTTTGCCAGGCTTTTCTGGTAAAGGAGCTCTTTGAATGATTTCATCCACTCGAAATATATGATAACCATATTTAGATTCTATTACCTGACTTATCTGGCCTTGTTTTAGAGAAAAAATCACTTTATCCATCTCTTCAGGAAGTTGGCCTAATTCAAAAAGTCCCATCTTCCCTCCATGAGAGGCTTCTAATCCTTCAGACTCTTTTTCAGCGATTTTTCTGAATTGTTCTTCCGTAGCTCCTTTGACCATTTTATAGACTTCTATGGCTTTTTCCTCACTGTTAAGAAGAATTTGGCTCACTTTTCTCTGTTCCTGCTTTAAAAATTCTCTTTTATTTGAATTGTAATACTCCAATATTTCTTCAGGTGTCACTTTTATATCCTTCACTAATCCGAGAGTGAACTTTTCTATAAGCAGTTTTGTTAAAAGAGTGTTGATCTCTACTTCTTGTTTGACCATACCCTCACTTAACTTAAATTCATTTGAAAGTCTGGCTATATACCTTTTCTTTTCTTCATCAGTGAGAAATATTCCATTATTTCTAGCCGCTTCCAGTAAAAGTTTTTCTTCTATAAAACTATCCAGCAGTCTGCTCAGACTTAAATCTGACATCTCTTCATAACTTTCTCCCACAGTCAACAAAAGATAGTCCTCAAAATCAGAATTGGTATAAAATGAAGTCTCTATGGCCAGTATAACCTCATTTTTCGTAATCTTATCATGAAGGTTCTCAACAGATTGATCTTCTGGGAGTTCTTTTCCACAGGCAATGAGAATAAAGCTCAGTGCAGTCAGCAGAACTAATGTTCTAAACTTAAATAAATTCATTTTCTTTCTAATACTTAATACTAACCTGGATCATTCAGGAATCTTTACATATTGGACTTTTTTATGGATAGTCCAGAGTTATTATATTACAATAGAGTTAACTTCTTCAAGATACATATCGTTTCACTTAAAATCTCGGCCTCTTTTTGAGAATCTAATTTTAAAGTCATGATTCCCTGTGGAGTTACGGATCCAGAATAATCTTCCACCAATCTTGTTAACTTAGATACATCCGCTGTAGAATCAGGAAAAAATTTAAAAACAATCTTATTTCTGATTCTATCTATGGCTTTGATTCCCAGCTTCTGAGAAAGAAATTTTATCTCCCCATAAAGAAATAAGTTCTCCACTCCCTGTGGAAAGGACCCATATCTGTCCCTAACCTCATCTCTAATCTTATCCAACTCTCTAAGATCCTCTATGGAAGACACACGTTTATAGAGATCCATTCTTAAGTTTACTTGGGGAATGTATTCCTCGGGAATTCTAATATCGATATTTAATTCTATCCGGCTCTTCCTCACTTCCCTGTGCTCACCTTTGAGCTTCCTCACTGTTTGATCCAGCAAGTGCATGTAATATTCAAATCCCACTGCTTCCATAAAACCGTGCTGCTCATCTCCCAGAAAATTTCCTGCCCCTCTTATCTCTAAATCTTTGGCTGCAAGTCTAAATCCAGATCCCAATTCAGCAAACTCCTGGATGGCATTCAGTCTTTGTTTGGCTTTATGGGTGAGCTCAGAAAAAGGAGGAACAAGAAGATAAGCAAAGGCCTGACGGGATGAACGTCCCACTCTTCCTCTGAGCTGGTAAAGCTGGGCCAGCCCAAACCTATTGGCCTGGTTTACAATGAGAGTGTTGACTCTGGGGATATCAATTCCATTTTCAATGATGGTGGTGGAAATCAAAACATTGCACTTCCCTTGGACAAAATCAAGCATTCTTTTTTCTAATCTTGGGCCTTTCATCTTTCCATGAACTGTGACCACTTTTGCCTGAGCCACCCATTTTTTAATCATTTCAGCCATGGTATCAATATCATGAACTCTATTATGAACAAAATAAACCTGGCCTTCTCTATCCAACTCCCTTTGAATAGCAGAAGTAATCAGTTTCCTGCTGAACAGAGTCACTATGGTGTGTATAGCCAGTCTATCTTTAGGAGGAGTTTCAATAAGACTTATATCTCTGAGGCCGCTCATAGAAAGATTTAAAGTCCTGGGTATGGGAGTCGCCGTCATGGTTAGAACATCTATCTCTGATTTGATCTTTTTTATCTTCTCTTTATCCTTCACCCCAAATCTCTGCTCTTCATCCACGATCAGCAACCCAAGATCTTTAAAATCAACATCCTGGGAAAGCAGTCTATGAGTGCCGATAGCGATATCAACTAACCCTTTTTTTATGTCTCTGGCCGTCTTTTTCTGGACATTAGGGGTCTGCAGACGAGTCAATCCTTCCACCTTTATGGGAAAAAGAAACATCCTGTTTTGGAAAGTCTTTAAATGCTGGCTGGAAAGGACAGTGGTGGGACAAAGAACAGCCACCTGTTTGCCGTCCATTACAGCCTTGAACGCAGCCCGTAAAGCAACCTCTGTCTTTCCATATCCCACATCTCCACATAAAAGACGGTCCATAGGTGTTGAGGATTCCATGTCATTCATGACTTCTTTTATGGCCTGTTCCTGATCTTCGGTTTCCTCATATTCAAAGGTTCTTTCAAAATCAGACTGCCACATTCCTTTTTGGCTGAAAGCATACCCTTCCTGAGCTTTTCTTTGGGCATAAAGATGCAAAAGCTCTTTCGCCATTTTTTCAATGGCTTTTTTCGTTTTTTCCTTGGTCTTTATCCATTGAGTTGAGCCCAGCTTGCTGAGTTGGGGATAAGATGAGCCCACCTTGGAGTATTTCTGGACTAGATTTAGATCTTGAACAGGAACAAAAAGCTTATCATCATCTCTATAGAGAATTTCTATAAACTCCTGCTTCTTGCTGTTGATTCCCATCTTAACCAATCCCTTGAAAACGCCGATTCCGTAATCTGTATGAACTACATAATCGCCTGCCTTCAAATCCTGAAAATGGGAAAGAAAGGCTTTTGTTTTGGGCCGGCTTACCAGAACTCTTTCCTCTGTGAAAATATCACTCTCAGAAAAATAATTGATCCTCAGGTCAGGATAGCTGAAACCCCTATCCATATCGCCAATCAATAAAACAACGGTTCCGTCTTTGGGCTCTATAAAGGGATGATCGGATATTCTGGATGGAATCCTATTGTCTGATAAAAGAAGGGAAACCTTTTTACGAACTCCTCTGCTGGAAACATAAATGTAACTCTGCTCTGCTTCCATTTGCCGCTTTCTTAGGTAGGTGAGTAAAAATGGAATTTTATTTTTAAATCTTGGGACTGACTGAAATGAAAAATTTATTCTCTCTTTACTTTGGGAAGGCGACAACTCATTCAACCGGACAGCCTTATTTTTAATCTCATCCCAGAGGGAAAAATCAAAAATTTCTCTGGGTGATAGAGAAAAAACAGACTCTTCTCTGAGTTTTTCATATTGGTCATAAAGATCTTCCTGAAGCTGTTTCCATTCTTTTTTGACCTCATCATAGTCATCAATCACATAAATGCAATGATTCATATACTTTTTCAGATCACTGAAATATCCTTTATTTGCCCTGCTGAGAAAGGCAAAAGAGTATTGATAAATCCCTTCTCTCATTTGCCCCGCTTTGTTTTTTATATCATCGATTTGAGCTGGTTCAGCTTTTTCAATAGCTTTCTTTTCCCATTCATCTATAAAATCCTTGTTATTTGGGAATTCTCTCATGGAAGGTATGTTGATAAAATCGATTCTCTTGACTGAACGCTGGGAAGAGGTTTCAAACTTTCTCAAAGACTTGATTTTTTCCACACTGAATTCAATCCGGAAAGGATAGGTCTCCAAAGGAGAAAAAACATCCACAATTCCTCCCCTATAAGCATATTCCCCGTGAGAATTGATGATCTCTTGTCTTTCATATCCAAAATCATCAAGAATTCGGATCAGGTCATCCCGATCTAACTTTTTTCCATTCTCTATTTCCAGAAACAACTCCTTCAATTTCTTCTTGCTGGGAACCGCTGTTAAAAAGGCAAGCAGATTGGTTATCACCACGGATTTATATCCCTGGCTGAACTTTTTTAAAAACTGCATCCTTGATGACACCGAATCCATGGAATAAGGATTTTCTTGATAAGGACTGTCGGATAAATGAGGAAAAACCTCTGACTCCTTACCCGCAGATAATTGAGAAAGAAAAAAATCACATCTTTGCTTAATCTTGGACAAGGATGCTCCCACAGGACAAATGAAGACGATATTTTTCTCTAATTGATTTTTTATTGAAGAGAGAAAATAGGGTTTAGCTGGATCAATGATTCCAGATACACTTATCCCTTTTTTGTCTCTTTCTAAGCTGCTGATCAGCTTTTTGAATTTTTCTGTTTTCGTTAAAAAATCAATACCCATAAGTTAGCTATTATAAGGGATTTTCGTCTATTGGGCTAGGGTCCTCTAAGCATCTCAATTCATGCTATAGGATTCAGCTTATCATAGAAGGGGAAGGAGATTATAGGTTGAAACATCAAACATAAAAGTGTAATGTTTGTTTTAGAATAAGCTGGATACCTTATGAGCCAAAAAAAGAACCTAAATTCGGCGGAAAAGCCGCCTCAAGTAAAGTTTTATTCTGGTTATAAAAGCCAAGAGATTCCGCGCTCCATTATCATCAGTGGAAAAGAATATATCATCAAGAAAATCAAAGAGCAAAAAAGAATATTAGACTCTAAAACAGGTGAAGTATTCAATCATTTTGTTTGCCAAACAGACAGCGAGACCTTTATCATCAAGGCCTCGGGCTCTGGAAAAAGATATAAATTGGAAGTTCACCAAAAACCAGAAAAATAAAGCATGAATCTGATCATTTTTTTATGAATAGGTCAGGTTAATGATAGAGAGGTGACAAATGAAAAAAAGAATCATTAACAGCGCAGTCCTCATTCTTCTGGTCTTTTTTTTCTTCTGTGGAGCTCCCTCACAGAAACAGGAATTAAATTATTTTGACCAAGATCCCCTTCCCTCAGAAAAAATAAGACTGTGTATACTCCATCCTTCTTACGGCACTTTAACCTCTCTGATAAAACTAAAGGAGAGAGGTATATTCGGTGATGACCATTTAGAGGTAGTGGGTGTTTTTCATGAACAAGAACACACCGATTACAGAAGTTCATTCGATCTAGTCAAAGAAAATAATCTAGACTGGATAAAATTCCATCAATTAAAAGGCGACCTCAATAAAGAAAATCTATTTCAAGAAAATGATTTGACTTCTGAATTCAAAAAAATCATCTCCAAATCAGATGGAATCATATTCTTTGGAGGAGCGGATATACCGCCTTATATATATGGAGAAAAGACAGACCTTCTCACTTCTATACGAACTCCGGTCCGGCATTTCCTGGAATTGTCTTTTGTGTTCCATCTCTTAGGAGGTCATCAAAACAATGATTCGATCCCTCTGCTGGAGTCCCATCCTGATTTCCCTGTTCTCGGGATATGCCTGGGAGAACAAACCCTGAATGTTGGTACCGGCGGCACCTTGATTCAAGACATATGGTCTGAAAAATATAAAAAAAATTTCTTAGAAGGCATCATTTCTTTATCCAAAAATAACTGGCATAACAATCCTTACTCAAGATTGTATCCTGAAAAAAATCTTTTCCGCTACAATCTTCATCCCATTAAACTTTCCCCTGAAGGAATTTTTGTGGAAAGATTTGGCTTTAGCGCCCAAGACACCCCTCTTATTTGCAGCTCTCATCATCAGGCTGTGGATGATCTGGGGAAAGGAATGAAAGTATGTGCCACTACTTTGGATGAACAAATTATTGAAGCCGTACAGCACAAAAAATATAAAAATGTACTTGGAATTCAATTCCATCCTGAATTCCCTCTCTTATGGGACCCAGAGGCTTCTTTCCTGTTTTCACCCAAAGATGAGAAAAAATTCATTCCCATGGAAACTCTGAAGAATTCACCTCCCAGCTTTTCGTTCCATAAAAAGATCTGGTCCTGGTTCTATGAAAGTCTTCAGGAATTCCATCAGAATAAAGTTAAAGAAAAATAAATTTGAAAATAAGGTGCGGCTTGTGCTCCGTTCAGATTTTAGGAGGGGAAGGGCAAGGGATTCATCACCCGTTCGATTCACCAGCGATGAATCTCTCTCCCGGTTCGGGCTTCGCTCCCCTCCAAAGAGGAACCATGCCCGCTCCGCCCTCACAGGGGACTCCTCATCCCTTGCCCTCTCCCCAATAAAAATTTCGACATATAAATATCCCAGAATTAAATTTATGAATCAAAAGGCTAAATCTTCAATGTCGCTTCAGCCACACCTTATTTTCATTGAGCTGGGCGTTTATCCTGATTAAATAAAAGATTAAATTTTGTTTAGATGCAGCTGAAGTACTTTGCGGATGATCTCAGTGGTGGAACAGCCAGATAGGTAGGGAACCACCACTACTTTTCCCCCTGCTGCCTCCACTTCTTTTCTTCCTACAATTTCTTCTTTGCCCCAATCACCCCCTTTCACCAAAACATCAGGAAGGATCAGAGAAATCAACCTTTTTGGAGTCTCTTCTTTAAAAGGAACAAGATAATCAATATATTCCACCGCCTCCAAAATCTCTGTTCTTTCATTGAGTTTAAAAATAGGCCTCATCAGACCCTTTAATTTTCTGACTGATCGATCATCATTTAAAGCAACAATAAGAACATCCCCGTGTTTCTTGGATTCACGGAATAAATGAATATGACCTCCATGCAAAATATCAAAGCAACCATTGGTCATGACCACTTTTTTTCCAGAATTTTGGAGTTCTTTCCGGATTTTAACCAATTCTTGGACTGTTTTTAATTTCTTATTCATGCTGTCCACACATATATTTAACCTGAACTATTTATAAAAAAATGGCTATGGATAATCCATGTTTAGATCCCAGACTATGACTTCCAGGTCATCTTTACATCGGGTGAAAAGTTCCAACTATGCTGAGGCCGATAAACCCCACTGTCCATATAATCAGAAGAAATCATGAAAGAATACAGATTGCGGTGATAATCATAAGGAAGTCCATCCTGCCTATGGGCAGCCACATCCAAGTAATAAGTCCCATTGGTGAGGTTAAGAGTCTTTATTTGACAAGTGACTTTCCCCGTCCCTATCACAGACCTGCTTTTATAGCCTTCAAGCACAGTGTTGGTGGCATAACAGCAGACACCTTGAGAATTAAAAATGCCTATACCAAAAACAAAATCTTTCTTGTGATTTTTGGCATAAAAATCCATTTCAATAACCATGCCGTCAGAAGGAGAATACACATGTTTCTCTTTCCCCTGAAGATCCATTAACCGTACTTTTTTTATCTCAATTTCCCGGTTTCCCCATCTGTTTTCTCTTCTCTCCGGCTCTAAATCTCCCTGGATATCTTCCTCTTTCTGTTTTTGTTCAAAATCAGTCTCTTTTTTGGATTTCACATCTTGAATATACTGGTCTATGACTCTTTTAGGGTATCCCAGAGCTTTCATTTCTCCATTTTTTAACCAGGCTACCCGATCACAAATTTTTTCAACTGTGGTGAGGTCGTGACTCACAAATAGAATGGTCTTCTTTTTTCGGCGGAACTCTTCAATGCGCTCCAAACACCTGGGTACAAATGAAGCGTCTCCAACTGACAAGACCTCATCCACCAGCAAAACATCTGGATTGACATTAATAGCTATTGAAAAACCAAGACGCATATACATTCCTGAAGAGTATGTTTTGACCGGAGCATCTATGAAATCCTCCAATTCCGCAAACTTGACAATATCATCAAATTTCTTATCTATTTCTTCCTTACTTAGGCCAAGCATAACTCCATTGATGTATATATTCTCGCGACCTGTGATTTCAGGGTGAAATCCGGCTCCCAGTTCTATAAGAGCCGATACTGTTCCATGAACACTGACCCTTCCTGTAGTGGGCTTGGATATGCCCGCGACTACTTTTAACAGAGTGCTTTTCCCTGAACCGTTTTCTCCTATCACTCCAAAGGTGGTTCCTTTTGCGACTTTAAAATTTATGTTATTCAGAGCCACCACTTTTTCATCGGATTTCAGGGATTTGAACAGATCCCCTTTTAAGATAGCGCTTTTAAATGTTTTAAACCGGTGCTGTGCTAAATATTTTCGGTATATTCTGGAAACATTTTCAACTTCTATAGCCGGCAATCAAACCTCCTCCGGAAAAGAATCTCTCAACCTATCAAAGATATAATATCCCACAAAAAACAAAATCAAAGACAATAAAAAAGTCACTCCCAATCTCTTCCAACGTATCAGCTCTCCGTAAAAAATACAATTCTGATACCCCCACATAATATGAGTCATTGGATTCAAGTTAAGAAAAGTCTTGAGCACAGGATGCTGCTGGACAGCCGGAAAAGTCATGGGATAAATAATGGGAGTGGAGAAAAACCAGAAAGTCAAAAGATTGGTCAAGATGTCTTTAATGTCGCGAAAATGAACTGTTAGAGATGAGATCAAAAAACAGAATCCTAAAGTGAATATATATTGGACCAAGATGACAATCGGCAAAAACAAGAGGTAAGGGGTATAGGGTTTCCCCATTAAAGGCACGAAAGCGAGAAGAATGGGAAGACCAAACAGAAAATGAACAAAGTTGCTTGTTACTGAGACAATAGGAAGAATCTCAGTGGGAAACAGCATCTTCTTAATAAGATTTCCCTGGGCTATCAAAATATTGGCTGACTCTTGTGAGGAAGCCGCAAACCAAACCTGCCACGGAAGAATTCCACAGAACAGAAAAAGAGCATAAACCCACGGAGAATCATTGAAGCTGGGATCCCTGGGCCTTAAAATAAAACCAAACACCATAGTGTAGACAGTAAGCAGCAGCAGAGGATTAATAAAAGACCACACAAAACCCAATACAGTTCCTCTGTAACGGGCTTTGAGTTCCCGAACCACAAGGGTCCGGATAAGGACTCTGTACTTGTACAATTCTTTAAATTTATTTATGAGTCGCTTCATGAGTCCTCCCAGCAAATATCTGCTTGGCTTCTTCAGAATAATGACCACCTCTATTATAGAGGATCAAAGGACGGAGCTGTCTTACTCGACCCGAGTTAAAACCACATTCAGACAGAAAGAGGTTTGGTCCTTGTCCTTTATAAGGTACCACATGTCTTTCTTTTTTTATTTGAAGGTCATTTTTGTTTGAGGCTTTGATGAAATCGTTTCTTCGTTTGAAGGAAAAAATAAAATAGGCTCTTCCCTTTAGTTTCAACAGCTCAGATGTTTTTCTCATCACATCAAAAATAGTGCATTTGACTTCGTGTTTGGCAATAGCAATTTCCTCGGATTGACTCAATCTTCCGGTGTTTCCTTCAAAATAAGGAGGGTTTGAAAAAACCACATCATATTTTTTCCCTGGATTAAATTCCCTTAAATCCTGCTGAATGACCTGGATCCTTTTGTGTAAGCGATTTAATTTTATGTTTTTAAAGGCTAATCCAGCTAACGACTTTTGAATCTCCAAAGCGGTTATTTTTTTAAAAGGCTTGATACTTAACAGTAAAGAGACAATGCCATTGGCTGTGCCTAATTCAAGTCCTTCATCTTGAGGATTAGTCTCAATAAAATCAGCGAGAAGAGGCGCTTCTATGGAAAATCGATACCCGCTGGTGCTTTGAAGAATGCGGATCTTTCCATGATAAAAAGTATCTAACGTCTCATCCTCTTTGTTTGTTTGAATGTTCATTTTTATCTTTTTTGGGATTTATAAAAACAAGAACTGATTCCTGTGTTACCTCAGCATAACCTTCCTTGACCGTGAAATTTCTGTCTCTTCCTGACTTTTGAAAAGTCAACTCCCCTTCCCCTAAAGCCGTGAATAATGGTCTGTGACCCGGAAGTATCCCTAAATATCCATCAAGACCAGGTAAAGTCACTTCCTCTACGGTTCCCTCAAATAAAAGTCGATTCGACGAAATGACTTTGAGCTTTAGGGAAGATGGCATTCCATTACTCATCTGAACTCAGCTCCTCAGCCCTTTCTATCACATCCTCTATTCCTCCGGCCATATAAAAAGCCTGTTCTGGTTTATCATCATGTTTTCCCTCAATGATCTCTTTAAATCCTTTGACCGTAGCTTCCACAGATACGTATTTTCCTTCTCTACCCGTGAATTCTTCAGCCACATGAAAAGGCTGAGACAAAAACCTTTCGATCTTCCGGGCTCTGCTCACAGTTAATTTATCTTCTTCAGAAAGTTCCTCGATTCCGAGAATAGTGATAATGTCCTGGAGATCTTTATATCTTTGAAGTATTTCCTTAACATCTCGCGCAACCTGATAGTGCTCATCTCCGATGACCCTGGGATCTAATATCCTGGAATAAGATGAAAGAGGGTCCACAGCCGGGTAAATGCCTTTTTCAGTAAGAGCGCGGGAAAGATTAGTGGTGGCGTCCAGATGAGAAAAAGTAGTGGCTGGTGCAGGATCCGTAAAATCATCAGCAGGAACATATATGGCCTGGACTGAAGTGATAGATCCTTTTTTTGTGGATGTGATTCTCTCTTCCAGTTCTCCGAGTTCCGAAGATAGATTTGGCTGATAACCCACTGCTGAAGGCATCCGCCCCATAAGAGCAGAAACTTCAGAGCCAGCCTGAACAAATCGGAATATATTATCTATGAACAGGAGAATATCTTGATTCATCTCATCACGGAAATATTCAGCCACAGCAAGGGCAGTAAGCCCAACCCGAAGTCTGGCTCCAGGGGGTTCTGTCATCTGTCCGAAAACAAGAGCTGTTTTTTCTATAACTCCTGATTCATTCATTTCAAGCCAGAGGTCATTTCCTTCGCGGGTCCTCTCTCCCACTCCAGCAAAAACAGAATATCCCCCGTGTTTCTGGGCGACATTGTGTATCAGCTCCATAATGATCACTGTTTTCCCAACTCCAGCTCCTCCAAATAGACCAATTTTCCCTCCTTTTAAAAAGGGCTGAATGAGATCGACAACCTTTATCCCGGTCTCAAACATCTCCAATTGAGTGCTCTGCTGATCCAGGGGCGGAGGCTTACGGTGAATGGGATATTTCTTTTTAGTCTTTATGGGACCTTTGTTATCCACTGGTTCCCCGATCACGTTCATGATTCGGCCCAAGGTCTCTTTTCCCACCGGAACCTGAATAGGTGTTTCCAGGTCAATTGCTTTCATCCCTCTCGCCACTCCCTCTGTAGGATGCATAGAAACACACCTCACCTTATCTTCACCCATATGTTGTTCAACTTCGAGTATGATATTGATAGGGTTCTCTGTTTTAAAACCTTCACTGGTCACTCGGATAGCGTTATAAATCTCAGGTAATTCTGTATCCTTAAATTCCACTTCTACCACCGGGCCAAGAACCTGCACCACTCTTCCTATATTCTGCTTTCTTTCAACCTTTTTTTTGCGTTCTTTTTTCTGTTTTTTCCCCTTGGGCTTGGCTTTTGACTTTTTTGCTGCTTTTGCCATGTTCTATCTCCCGTTTATTTTTTTTGGGCATCAACGGCGGATATGATTTCCAAAAGTTCCTTGGTAATAGACGCCTGCCTGATCTTATTCATTCTCAGAGTCAGGTCTTTTATTAAATCCTGAGCATTTTTGGTGGCATTCTCCATAGCCATCATTCTTGCCGCATGTTCAGATGCAATGGACTCAAAATAAAAATGTTGAATCTGATTTTTTATATAAAATGGAAGCAGTGTTTTAACCAGTGCTTTTCCTCCTGGTTCCCAATCATATGAGCTTTCTGTACGCTTGTTCTGATCCTCTTTTAATTCTATAGGTAAAATTTTTGCGATGGTGGGTTTAGGTCTTAATATGGATTTAAATTCGTTATACACCACATAAACAGAATCGCTTCTGGCAAATATATAACTGCAGACCACATGATCTGTTATTTCTTGGAGTTCTTTGTCTGTAAATTTTTGCACATTGCCTGAATAACTTTTTATAATCTCAAAATCTTTTTTATTAAAAAAAACAACCGCTTTTTTTCCCAATAAAATCAGCTTTACCTGACTTTTTTCAGCCTTCTCTTCCAAAAAATGGAACCCCATTTCCAGCAGATTAGAATTCAAAGCTCCTGCCAATCCCTTATCCGATGTTAGAATCAACACAATAACTCGCTTTTCTTTTCTTTTCTCCAGCATGGGGTGCAATGACCGTTTGATTTGAGAGGTTATATCTGAAATAAATTTGGGATAATTATGCCAATAAGGCCTTCCCTCCAGAACATCCCTCTGAGCTCTTTTGAATTTTGCTGAAGCCACTGTTTTCATAGCTCTGGTTATCTGCTGGGTGTTTTTGACGCTCTTAACTCTTCTTCTTAATTCGATTAACTCAGTCATTTTTTATCTTCTTTGGCTTTCTTTTTCTTCTTTTTTGATGACTTTTCTTTGGCTGACTTTTTTTTCTTGGTCTTTGCTGCTTTTTTCTTTTTCTTCTTCTTTGAAGGGGCTTCTTTTTCAGACTCTTTCTCTTTCTCTTTTTCCCCAGCTTGTTTTCCTTCTTCTTCCTCTGTCTTTTTTTTCGCTTCTCTCTCTTTTTTGAACTCTTTATTAAAATCAGTCAATAAAGAATTTAAGGCCTCATCAGTTTCCTGAGTTAATTCTTTTTTCTGGGCTATCTTCTTCAATAGATCTGCTTTTTCTTTTTGGGCATATTCAAAGAGCTCCTTTTTGTATTCTTTGATATCCTCCACTTCGAACTCATCCAGAAATCCTCTATTTCCAGCGTAGATAATTAATATTTGCAGCTCTACAGGAAGAGGACTGTATTGTTCCTGCTTTAATATCTCAGTGAGCCTTTTCCCTCGTTCAAGCTGTGCTTGACTGGTCTTATCCAGCTCAGTCCCAAATTGAGCAAAAGTGACGAGTTCCCGGTACTGAGCCAGGTCTAGCCGGAGTTTTCCAGCCACCTGTTTCATGGCTTTTATTTGGGCATTTCCTCCCACTCGTGATACAGATATTCCGATATTAATGGCAGGACGAATCCCAGCATTAAATAGTTCAGGCTCAAGGTAAATTTGACCATCGGTAATAGAAATCACATTGGTGGGAATATATCCTGAAACATCCCCAGCTTGAGTTTCTATGATGGGAAGTGCTGTTAGAGAACCTCCGCCCTTTTCCTCAGAATATTTGGCTGCTCTCTCAAGAAGCCTGGAATGTAAATAAAAGACATCCCCAGGGAAGGCCTCTCTCCCTGGAGGACGGCGTAAAAGAAGGGAAATCTCTCTATAGGAAGCGGCATGTTTTGAAAGGTCATCGTAAACCACCAGAGCGTGCTTTCCTTTATCCCTGAAATATTCTCCAATAGCACAACCACTGTAAGGAGCCAGATACTGAAGCGGGGCAGGATCACTGGCAGAAGAAGAAACCACAATGGAATAGTCCATGGCGCCGTGATCTTCCAAAGCCTTGACAATATAAGCGATAGTGGAATTCTTTTGGCCAATGCCTACATATATACAAATAAGATCTTTTCCTTTTTGATTGATGATGGTATCAACAGCGATGGCTGTCTTTCCGGTCTGCCGATCCCCAATGATCAGCTCTCGCTGTCCTCTCCCAATAGGAATCATGCTGTCAATAGATATCAGGCCTGTCTGCAGAGGTTCTTTTACAGGCATTCGTTCAATAACTCCTGGAGCTAACCGCTCGATATTCATATAATTTTCAGACTTTACGGGCCCTTTTTCATCCAGAGGTCTTCCAAGGGGGTCCACGACTCTTCCTACTATAGCTGGACCCGAAGGAACCTGCATAATCCCATGAGTCCGCTTGACCATATCACCTTCTTTTATGAGATGGCTTTCTCCTAAAAGCACCACTCCTACGTTATCCTCTTCCAAGTTTAAAGCCAGACCAAACACTTCATTCGGAAATTCCACTAACTCATTAGCCATCACATGATCTAACCCATACACTCTGGCAATACCATCCCCAACAGAGGTCACTGCACCAACTTCTCTAATATTTATATCTGTCTCATATCCTTCGATCTGTTGCTGAATAATTTTACTTATTTCATCTGCTTTTATTTCCATTTTACTATCCTTGTTTAATTTTCTCACTGAGCTTCATAAGGTCCCCTCTCATGGAAACATCAAAGAAAGTGTTCTCTTTCCTTATGGAAAGCCCCCCTATGATCTCTTTGTCTATTTTATATTCTATCCATACAGGCTTCTTTTCAATCTTCTCTAACTTTTTTTGCAGTCTATTCTTTTGATCCTTTTTTAAGGGAACAGCTGTTGAGACTTCTAATGTGAGTATCCCTTTTTTTTCATTCCAGGCTTTTTGTAAAACTTTTAAGATATCATCCAGCATTTCGATTCTTTCATTCTCTATTAAAAGTAAAAGAAATCGGATGACTGTTTGGTCTGTTTTGACTTTTTTCAATAATTCTTCAGCAACCTTTTTTGCTTTTGATTTAGGAATAAAGGGTTTGAGCAGCACATCACTCAGATCTTGGCGGGAAATCACCATTTTGCGAAAAGACTCTATTTGTTTAAAGATTCGGCTGAATTCCTTGTCATCCTGAATGGAATCCACAAGTCCGTTAGCATATCTTTTAACTAGAATCTGAGTTCTCATTTAACTTATCAAGCCTTTCAATGGATTTATCAATAATAGCAGACTGAAGTTTAGGAGTCATTCTCTGCTTTATTCTTTTTGCGGCTTCTTCAATGGTAACTTCGGCTGCATAGGCTCTGAGCTCTTTCATAACCGAGGCGAAAATAGATTCGATCTCCTTCTTGCTCAACTCTTTCAGGCGATCTGCTTCCTGCCGTGTGCTCTTGACTATTTTTTCTTTTTTCTTTTTTCCATCCTGTTCGGCTTCATCTTTGATGCTTGTTACCTTTTCCGAAAGCTTATCCAAACGGCTTAGAACGCTTTTTAATTTCTCTTCTGATTCACTCCTGGTCTCCATAGCTACCTTAATAGAAAGATCCTCTTTTTTGATTCTTTGATCAAGGTAATTTTTTATAGGCTTTCTGAGGATTAGAAAAAGCCCACCGAAAAGGACTGTAAAATTAACCACTTTCCCTAAAAAATCCATGGAGTTTGATGAGTGGGCTGAATTTTCAGGAGCCATGTATAAGAATAAAGGGAAGGTGAGTAAAAGAATCCAAAAAATCTTTTTATTGACCATCACTCTAAAAATTTTTTTTCAATTTTTTTTGCCAGCTCCCCGCTCTCTCTTTTGATCTTTTTTTTCAATTGATTGACTTGTTTGTTCAGTGCTTTTCGGGCCTCTTTTACTTGAGCGTTGCATTCTGAAGAAATATCTGACAGCATCTTATCTTTTTGCTTTAAGGCTTCCTTTTCAAATTTATCTTTGATCTCCAAAGAAGAATTTTTGGCTGCACTGATATCCTGTTCTATTTTTCTTATAGCTTTTTCGTATTTTTCTTCTGCCTTTTCACTGGCTTTGGTATCACCGGATATCTTAGATTTTCTTTTTTTCATCACATCACGAATTGGATTAAAATAAACTTTAGTGAGAACAGCCAAGAGAATCCATATAATGATAAAAACAATGATTAAACTAAGGTCGATTGAAAGCATTTTAGAATATAATTAAATCAGAAAAATTAAATAAAAATGTAACATTTTTTCCCTAAAAAAGCAAGAACTGAAGAGAAAACATAAGCATTTCCAAAACCGTGATACACTTGAAGTATAATGTTTATTAAGGGGAGAGGGCAAGGGATGAGGAATCCCCTGTGAGGGCGGAGCGGGCATGGTTCCTCTTTAGAGGGGAGCGAAGCCCGAACCGGGAGGGAGATTCCACGCTGGGGAATCGAGCGGGTGACAAATCCCTTGCCCTTCCCCTTATCTGTCAAATAAACTCTATCACGGTTTTAGAAATGCTTACAGAGACAACAGAAGCATTTCTACTCTAGTTTACAGTTGCCGCTGTTAACACACTCGAGTCTATGTTGGTGATTTTAGAGAGATAAAAGCCTATCTACCAGACAGGATGTAAACTCCAATTGGCACTGATTTATTTTTTGGCTCACCTATATTAGACTTAACCTATTTATTAACAATATTTTAAATGATTCTTCCTATTTTGGTATGGAACTTGCAGAAAATCAGATAACCATGACAAATAAGGAGAAAACAAAATGAAAAAATTATCCACACCAAAAAAACAGGTACTGGTTATCATTTCACTTATTCTCTTGTTTTGGGCCTCATGGCCGGCTGATCTAGACGCAAACATTTGTGAATATGCTCTAGCTCGATGTTTTGGAGATGCCAGCCTTTTGGATTGGCTGTCCACCGCTGTTTTGGGACAAATTCTATACTGTCTCAATGGATACGATTTCTGCAAGAAATTTGTAGAAAAATATATCTAAAAAGGAGGAAAAGATGTTTCTATGTAAAGGGAAAAAATATCTTATCGTTATTCTTGTTTTTTTGTTGTTTATCGGATCCACTCAGACTCTAAAGGCTGAATGGACCTGCGAAAATGCCTTTGATTTGTGTCTCATAACACAATGGAACGTGAATAATCCAGGGGAAGCAGTAAGATGCCTTATGGGATACAGTTTTTGTAAAAAATATGTAGAGCCGTTTCTCTAAATAAAAAAGTTATTTTATTTTTAGTCGGCTTTGGTTAAACTATCAATATGTTAGTGAAAGGGTGATTTATAAGCTATCATGAACAACAAAAAAAAGAAATTCAAAGTTTTCTTACTCTTGTTTTTTATCTCTTTAGTTTTCTCAAAAGCCCAAGATGTCAACATAAAAATCAAGGAGGTTCTCACTTTAGGAAATGACACCGAGGGCATTATTTTCCAATGGGTGGGATTAACCACTGATCAGGAAAACAATATCTATATCACGGACCTAAAAGAATACAGCGTGAAAAAATACGATCCTGACGGGAAATTTATAAAAAAGACGGGGAGAAAAGGCCAAGGACCAGGCGAATTTTTAACTCCAGGTCCTATCCAGTTCCATGATGGATTTCTTTACATCGGACAAATCCAGCATCCCGGAATTCAAGTTTTTGACACAGAGCTCAATTATATAAAGAGTATTCCTTTAAAGCAGCCTTTAATAAGTTTTCAAGTCATAGGGAATGAGCAGATAGCTGGATCCATGTTCATGGGAAACAAGATTCAACTGTATGACTTTAAAGGAAGAGAGATAAATGCCATACCCTATATTCAAAATGATGATTTTATGCTCAATGCTGTTGAGTTTAGAATAGATAAGGAAAATCTATATGTATGCTTTCAATGGAAGGATATCATCAGCAAACTTTCCTTGACTGGAAAGAAAATCTGGGAAAGAAATATTCTCAAAGTCAAAAAAGTCAAGACAAAAAAGATAAAAAGTTTCACCCTTCCCCAAGATATCTGTTTTAAAACAATCACCTTTGACTGTGATAAGAACTTCATTTATGTGCTTGGGGGACATCTTTCAGAAAACGCGAGTCGAGATATCTATGTTTTAACACAGGAAGGAAAATGGGTCGATACAATCACCCTTCCAGAGCCGACCCATACCATCCATATCGACTCAGAAAACTTTCTCCTTTCCAGATCTGAATATGGGACACTTATCAAAAAGTTTAAATTGATTTTCAATGAATAAAAGAACTCTGGTTTTGAGCTTTTCAATTCTCCTAACATTTATTTCTCTTTCTCTTCTTTACTTTTCTTTCCCCTATTATTCTGAAACACAATCCCAGTTTGATTCCTACACCATATTTTTCATAGATTTGAACACTATGATTTGCCCCATTTGTCTTAATTCAATAGAAGGGATTCTGAGTGATTTAAAAATGAAAAATCCAGACAAGGTCATAGGAATTGTTGTCTGTGATAAATACGCTCCCCCATCCGAAAAAAACCTGAGAATCATAAACCGACAAATCAAGGGTTTTCAAATGGGTTTCGAGCTCTCCTTTCCGATTTTCATTGACTCTAACGGCCATTTTTCTTCCTTTAAAGAAAATGGATTCTCACTCATTGAACTGAACAACACAAACAACCGTGTTATAAAAAAAAACTTATCCCGGAAAAGCCTAGAAAATAAAGCATTTTATTAAGCGAGAAGTCCACATGAAAAACAAAAAAAATGATCCGTTCTTTTTTATTTTTAAAACAATCACTAATATTGTTTTTTATTTGGGTGCGGTTTTAGGTGTATTCCTTGTGGCTGTCTTGATCGCCTTAAGTGTTTTTCCTGAACATTTTCAGGGAAAGATTTCTCTTCCTGTTAATCTAGATATAAGTGATGTTAATATGACTGACCTGCAAGTTGACCCTATCGATAACTTAGGGATTGAAAATAAAACAACTTTTCAAATCACCTATTTAACGAAAGACCTTTTTATAGTCCGTGTCGTGCTTGTGTATTTTTTCATAATTATGGTTGGCGTCTTAATCGCCCTGTTTTTTTGGAAAAAAATACTGACTGCCTATCAAAAATCAACTTTTTTCTCTAAGGAAAACAGGACAATGCTTAATTATCTCGGATGGCTCCTTATTGTTTATTTTCCTCTTTTATGTTTGATGAATCTCTTTTTCGAAGCCCTGATAAATTTACAGCTAGGCGAGGTTTCAGTAAGTCCTTCTCTCTGTCAAGGCCTTGATATTGGAATCCTCCTGGTTGTGCTGGGCTCTGTCATGATTTTTATGGGGAAAATAGTGAATGACTAGCTTTAATGATCTTTTTCATCTCTCCTACAATATACAAAGAGCCGGCAATGAGTATGGATCCCTTATTATTCACAGAACGTACCGCTGTGTTTAAAGCTTGTTCCGGGTCTGATTCACAGGATATCTTATCTCTAAAATCCGGTGTTTGAGACAATATTTCTTGTGGCGAAGCTGACTTATGGAAGGGAAACATAGTGAGTATGACTTTTTCGGCTGTGGGAAAAAGTATATGAGAAATCTCTTTTATTTTTTTCTCTCTCATCACGGCAAATATTAATATAGAAAGGGAGCCTATAAATTCATCAACATATTTTCTCAAAGCTTTGGCCCCCTCAATATTATGGGCCCCATCCATAATAATCAAAGGCCTTTTTGAGATGATCTCCAACCTTCCTTCCCATTTGGTTGATTCAATGCCCTTTATTATTTTGTTTTTTTCTAATTTTTGATATTCTTTATTTATTTGGTCGGCTATGTTGATGGCTACAGCAGCATTTTTCCCCTGATGGGCTCCAGGTAAAAAAGTAGAGTATTCATATGTGTCCCCATTAAGAGTGTACTCAAATAAATATTTATCATCCATTCTCTTTTCTGAAAAGCCGGTATTCTCTCCAAAAACATCAATAAAAGGGGCCCCGAGCTCACAGGCTCTAGCTGTAATGGTTCTCTTTGCTTCTTCATTGATAACCCCTGAAATCACCGGGACCCTTGGTTTTATGATTCCTGCTTTTTCAAAAGCAATCTCAGCCAGACTCCTGCCTAAATATTCCTGGTGTTCTTCAGATATGGTTGTAATGGCGGTTATCACAGGGTCAACCACAGTGGTGGCGTCAAATCTTCCTCCCATTCCTACCTCCAGTACAGCCATATCAACCACCTTCTCCTTAAAATAAAGAAGAGCCAATAGAGTCATTATTTCAAAATAAGTAGGAGATGTTTTGAGCTCTTTCCTTTTGATCAACTTTTGAATGACTTCTTTTAACAAAGTCAGCAGACTGCAAAATTCTTTTCTGGGAATGAGATCCATCCCTATCCTTATTCTTTCCTCAACTTCAACTAAATGAGGTGATGTAAAAAGACCACATCTTATTTTATGTAAAGTAAGTATTTGGGTGAGCATAGCACAAACCGAGCCTTTCCCATTGGAACCAGCGACCTGTATGGTTAGAAATTGCTTTTGAGGATTGTTTAACTCTTTTAATACAGTCCGGACGTTATCAAGCCCAAATTTAATGCCTAAAGCTTGAATATGGTCTAAATAATTTAGACATTGGCTGTAATTCATGGATGTGAATTAAGGAAAAGACGCAAAGTCCGGATGAGATAAGAGCGCAAATGCTTTCTTTTGACCACTTCATCCAGCATTCCATGCTCCAGTAAAAATTCAGAACGTTGGAATCCTTTAGGCAGCTTCTCCTTTATAGTCTGTTCAATAACTCGCGGGCCAGCAAATCCTATCAAGGCATTTGGTTCGGCAATATTAATGTCTCCCAACATGGCATAACTTGCTGTGGTCCCTCCAGTGGTGGGATCTGTGATCACGGAAATAAAAGGGATT
Organism: Candidatus Aminicenantota bacterium; assembly: GCA_041686095.1. Lineage (GTDB taxonomy): Bacteria > Acidobacteriota > Aminicenantia > Aminicenantales > Aminicenantaceae > WJMT01. The sequence goes on along the minus strand of JAWLEN010000012.1, from coordinate 14,579 downwards.
CCAGCCTTGTCAAGTTTCCCTATCGCTGCACTTGTTTTCATCATCTGCATTAAAGAGAGAACTCCCTCCTGCATTCTGGCACCCCCTGAACACGAAACCACGATCACCGGAACCCTTTCATCTAAGGCTTTCTCAAAAGCCCGGGTTATTTTTTCTCCCACTACTGATCCCATGCTTCCCCCCATAAAAGAAAAATCCATGGCTGATATAAGGACTTTAACACCTCCCATGGTCCCTTCGGCATTGAGAACAGCATCTTGGAGAGATGTTTTTTTCTTTTGATCATTGAGGCGGGTTGAATAATTTTTAAAGTCCTTAAATCCAAGGGGATCCGTGGAATAGATATGCTCATCATAAAGTTCATATTCTCCTTTATCATAAAGCAATTCGAGTCTCTTTTTGGCTGAAATCCTAAAGTGAAAACCGCATGAGGGGCAAACATAAAGGTTGTCAAGGATATCCTCTTTATAAAGGATTCGCCGGCAGTTATTACATCTGGTCCAGCGGTTTCCCATGTTTTACTATTCCTTTTCTTCCATTTGTTTGACAATTTTTATAACAGCTTCTGGGTCAGGGAGATCGTCTTCAATGTTTACCTCATCATGAAGCAGCCTATTGACAGTGTCCAACAGCCTATCCTTATCATACGGCTTTTCAAAATAAGCAGCCGCACCAAATGACCGAATAGCCTCATTTCTGTACTGCGCTCCTTTATACAATCCTGTCACAATAATAATAGGAATTTCCCCTTTGGTTTCTCTGTAAATTTTTTGAGTCAGGTCAAATCCATGCAGTTTCGGCAGCATAGCCTCTAAAATAATCAAGTCAGGCTTTTCTGAATTGTACTTTTCATAAGCCTGCTGCCCGTCTGTAGCCTTTATCACCTTCACATTTTTCCCCGCCACTAAATCGGATAAGTCTTGTAAACTATTAGTGTCATAGTCGACCACTAATATTCTTTTCTCCGCCATAAAAACACTCTATTTAC
>JAWLEN010000012.1:0-13491 GCA_041686095.1 Candidatus Aminicenantota bacterium | reverse complement strand
TTTACATTAAATTTTAGTTAATAAACCTTTTAATGTCAATCAACTCAGCCATCCCTTTTCTTTATACCAGTTTATAGTTCTCCTGATCCCCTTTTTAAAATCATATTGGGGCGAATATCCTAATTCAAATTCAGCTTTGTCTATGGAAAGGGGCTTGGAATGGATAAAAAAGGCCAGCCTGCCTCGAGTTAAGGGAGCTTCTCTGTTAAAAAGTCTATAGCTCTTTTCTAAAATAAAAGCTGTGGGTTTTAAAAAAATTAGCGGCAGAAGCACAATGGGGAGGCTTACATTGGCTGCCTCAGCAATGTTTTGAGCTATCGTTTTGACAGTCAATACCTCATTTCCCGCCAAGTGATAAATTTCTCCTTGCTGCCCTTTCTCTGCGCAAAGAAGAGCCGCTTTAACCAGGTCAGTGATATAAACAGGCGTTTGAAAGGTTTTTTTGCCTGTAACAAAAACAAATTTCCTGTTTGAAATGGCTTTAATGAGTTTAAAAGTCCTTTTGTCTCCAGGACCGTAAACCCATCCTGGTCTGACAACCACAATATCCATTCCGTGCTTTGAAAAATCAAGCGCCATTTTCTCTCCTGCCAGTTTACTTCGATCATAGGTACTTAGGGGATGGGTTGGATGATCCTCTTTAACAGCCTTTTTTTGTTTAACAGACCCTAAAACCCCAGCAGAACTAAAGTGAATACATTTTTTCACTCCTGCATCTCTGGCAGCCCTGAGAACAGCTTTTGTTCCCTCTTTATTTATACGGAAAAATTCTCTTTCGCTATTTTGAGATGCTCCCATGGATGCAGCCAAATGAAACACCACCTCCTTATTTTCCATAGCGGTTCTGAGTTTAGCTGAATCACAGATATCTCCTCTGTACATTTTATATATATTCTGTTCAGGGATCTCTTTTTTATGCAAAAAAACACTTACTTTATCTTTTCTATGGATAAGCTCCTTGATTAAGGCACTTCCAATAAACCCAGAAGCTCCGGTTACCAAAACATTCATCTTTTTATTTTGAGCCGTATTTATATCTGACCGCTTTATTTAATACTTGTCCCAATCTTTGTGTGTAATTCGAAAACGTGAAATTTTTCTTAGACATTTGTTTGGCTGTCTCAGCCTTTGATTTAGCCTGATCATTGAACAGAGCCAAAAGAATGCCTTTGGCTAAGTCTTCTGGCTCTGGCTTTACCAATATACAAATCTTTTCATCCAGCACCTGAGTATGAGTCCATAAGTCAGTGGCTACCAGCGGTTTGCCTGACTTAAGATAAGAATAAATCTTAAGAGGAGTGTTTGTTCCTGACAGGCGGGGCGATACGAGAACATCTGATAATCTTATAAACAATGGAATCTCCGAAGGATCCACCTGTGCTGTAAAATGGACCTGATTTAGGATTCCCAGCTTTCTGGCTTTGTTTCTCATTTTCTCAACTAAGGATGGAACACCCCCGACCAGAAGAAATTTCACTTTTTGGTTCTTGACCTTGGGGACAGCTTCAAGTAAGAGTTCAATACCCTGATATGACTGAAAATTACCTGTATATAAGACAATTTTCTGGTCACTTGAACCGAATTTTTTGCGTTTTTCTATGACTTCTTCTTCAGTTAAAGAAGACGCTTCAAAATCAAGAAAATTCTCTATAAGCACCCCCTTTTCTTCAAAACCCGCTTTTTTTATTTGATTGTATAAGTCCTTGCATATCACAATGATGGAGTGAGAATTTTTTAATATCAAACTCTCAATCCAGTTGAAAAGAGCATTCACAAATCTAGATTTTGAGAAATTGAAATTTTTGATCTGCTGAGGAAGACTGGAATGCATATCATATACATGAGGTAAGTTCCATACTTTAGAAAGTAAAATCCCCAAAAAAGCAGCTTCCTCGTGTGAAAATATCAAATCATACCTTTTTTTCATAAGCTGCCAAACTGATTTAAAAAGCAGGAGTCCATCCATAGGAATCTTTGCCCAGGAAGGCCCTATCTTTATATTTCTTATATAAAATAAATCAGGGATCCTTAGAATGGTGACGTTTTTAAATGTCCTGTCTTCACCCATATGGTATGTGATTAGATCAACTTCATGGCCCATGGAAGACAGAGCTTTCAAGCGGAAATAAACACTTATCGGAGTTCCCCGGGACTGAAAGTAAGGTTCCGGGGCTAACATAAGAATTTTCATTTAAACTAAGTCCAGCCTGAATAATTCACACTAATCAGAATCTTTTTTGGAATCCGATTCATATATTTCTCTAATATAATATATCCTTTTTTCAATGGATTCGTGATAAGCCCGAACCAGTATTTCAGCTAAAAGTCCTAGAGTGATAAACTGAAATCCTATCACCATAAGAAGGACAGCCAAAAGAAGTAAGGGGCGATCTGCAATGCCCTGTTTTAGAATCAACCTCTGGTAAGAGAGAACGATTCCTATAACACCGCCTGCCAGGCCGCTGAGGAGTCCAAAAATCCCAAATATCTGGAGCGGTCTGGTGGAGTAGCTTAACAGAAACTTCACGGTTAATAGATCTAACACTACTTTTATAAAACGCATCAAGCTGTACTTTGACTTCCCATAACGTCTGGGACGATGATTCACCTTTACTTCGGCAATAGAGACTCCTATATTGCTGGCAATGGCAGGAATAAACCGGTGCATCTCCCCATAAAGATTGATATTTTTGATCACATCCCTGCGAAACGCTTTCAAAGTACAGCCATAGTCATGGAGCTTAACCCCAGTGATTACAGATATGATCCAGTTAGCTATTTTGGATGGGATTCGGCGGGTCAATAACTTGTCTTTTCTTTTCTGCCTCCAACCACTCACAAGATCATATCCTTCTTCTATCTTATCTATCAGCATTCCAAAGTCCCTTGGGTCATTCTGCAGATCCGCATCCAGAGTTATAAGGATCTCCCCTTGAGAATGATCAAATCCTGCTGAAAGGGCTGCAGTCTGCCCGAAATTCTTTCTCAGGCTGACAACCCGAACCACAGGGTCTTTCTTCTGAATTCGAATGAGTACTTCCAGGGAATTATCCGTACTCCCATCATCAACAAAAACTATTTGGAAAGACTTGTTCAGTTCCTTACAAGAGGCTGTGATCTCCGTGTAAAGCTGATCTAGATTTTCCTGCTCATTATATACGGGAATGACTAAAGAGAGGTCAATTTTATTTTCTTTCATCATCTGGCTAAATATATCATAATGCTTGAAAAATGACCACCCGCGTTTTGATTTATGGATAAGTACAAGCAAAGGAGAATGAGGCTGGCGCTTACTGGATTGACTTAAATATTTGTAACATATATCATAACTCTTTAATTTAAAAATGAAGAAAATAAAGCTCCACACTAAGATATTCCTTGGACTGATTTTTGGGATCATTGCTGGAGTCATATTCGGAGAAAAAGTCCTTATCATCGAGCCCATTGGAACCATATTTCTCCATCTTATAACCATGATCGTGGTTCCCCTGGTTTTTGTCTCTTTGATGCTGGGGACAGCAAGCCTTGGAGATATCAGGAAATTAGGAAGAATAGGAGCTAAAACAGCTGTTTATTTTGTCATCACCACCATCATTGCCATTGTCATCGGACTGGCTTTAGCTAATATAGTCAAGCCTGGAAAAGGATTATCCCAAGATGTCCAGGATCAACTGTATCAGAATTATGAATCAAAAGCTCAAGCCGGCCTCCAGCATATGGAAGAAAAACCTTCATTAGTAGAAATCCTGGTTAATATTGTTCCTGAAAACCCCGTAAAAGCATTTATTGATGGGAATATGCTTCAAATCATATTTATGGCACTTTTGTTTGGAATTGTGCTGACTCTTATTAAAAAAGAAAAATCAAAATTAATCATTAAAGTGCTGGACGGGCTTAATGATATTTTCATACAAGTCGTCCACATTGTGATGAAACTGGCTCCTTATGGAGTGCTTGCGCTCAGCGCTGCTGTCATAGGCCAGTTCGGAACAGACATCCTCATAACTCTTATTAAATATTCCTTAGTGGTTTTGGGAGGACTGGCTTTTTATACTCTCAGTGTTAACAGTCTTACAGTAAGTTTACTGGGCCGGACAAATCCTATTCTCTTTTTTAAAGCAGTCAAAGAAGCTATTATTATTGCCTTCAGCACCTCTAGTTCCATGGCTACTCTTCCTGTAGCCATGGATAATGTAGAAAGCATTGGAATCAAGCGTGAATACTCAAGCTTTGTGATCCCTTTAGGGTCAACCGTCAATATGGACGGGACAGCCCTTTATCAAGGAGTATCAGCGGTTTTTATCGCCCAAATATATGGTATCCATCTAGGTATAACAGGACAAATCACTATCGTTCTTATGGCTGTTCTATCCTCTATCGGTGCCGCCGGGGTTCCTATGGCTGGAATCATAGCGCTGGCCCTCGTGCTGAAACAATTAGGGATTCCCCTGGAAGGAATAGCCCTTATACTTGGAGTGGAAAGGCTGCTGGATATGGTCCGCACCAGCACAAATGTCATAGGAAACATGGCCTGTTCTGTAGTTATCCAACAGCTGGAAGAAAAGGGAAATACAAAAAAATGATCAAATACTGGTTCCGTCTGTTGAGATTGTTTTATCATTACCAAAGGAATTCCACTCATTTGCCTTACCTCCCTCTACGTCTCTGGATCGAAGCCACCAGCTTTTGCAATTTCCGTTGTGTTATGTGCCCTAACAAGGACCTTAAAAAACAGGACAAAGGCTTCCTAGACTATGACGATTACAAAAAAATAATCGATGAAGCCAAAGACTTTATTTTTGATATAAACTTAGCTCATAGAGGAGAATCGCTTTTGCATCCCCGGTTATGCGAGATGATCCGATATGCCAAAGAGAATCATATTTATACCAAGCTCCATACCAATGGTTCTCTTCTGACCGAAGAACTTTCCCATAAAATCGTTGGTTCTGGATTGGACCGATTATCCTTTTCATTCGACGGATTTAAAAAAGAGACCTATGAAAAAATAAGAGTGGGTGGCAATTTTAATCAAACAGTGGGCAATATTAAAAAGTTTTTAGAAGTCAAAAAATCACTTCATTCAAAAAAACCCTATACAGTGATAGAAGTCATTAATTTTGATCAATTCTCTCCCATAGAGCTAAAAAAAGAAAAAGAAATATTTCTCGATCAATTTAAAGGGCTCCCTTTAGACAGTTTCGTGTCCAAAGAACTCCATAATTGGGCAGGGGAGATCGAAAAAAAAGGAAATCAAGACAACTACTCTAAATGTCCATTCCCTTGGAATGCCCTGATTGTTTTTTGGAACGGAGATGTGGTCCCCTGCACTCAAGACTTTTTCGGATACTATAAAGTGGGCAATATTAAAGACAAACCATTAAAAGAAATATGGAACAGCCCCCGGATGGTTAAACTCCGAAAAAAACTCAATGAAAAAGACATTAAAGATTTGAAGACCTGTTCAAACTGCGACAGAATTTGGAGAAAGAGATTATTGGGGGTTCCTAAAGAGTATCTTTGGAATTTTATTATCAAAAAAATGCCTTAATCTAAATCCTGACAAGGTATCGACAATGTTTAAAAGAATCTCATCCCTTAGTTCATCAGCTAAAAGACGGCCAGCTTTTGCCAAATCCGCTCAGACTTTTCTTTTGGTTTGCTTTTTTATTTTTTTGACTCTTTTTTCCGTCCAATGCAAAAAGGCATCTCTTTCACAGTTCAAGACATTCAGGCTCATTGACCATTTAGAGGAAGAAAATATCATTCAATCTCCTTTTAAAAAAATAAAAACTAAAGACAGCCGTTTGTATCCTTTAGAGTCATTTCCTATGAATGACCTAGGAATAGGAGAAAATCCTTATCAATTAAAAAGGAAATTAAGATACGGAAGCGGAACATTCAATATACTTTTAGCCCCACCTGAAACCCTTTATAAGTTCAAAACTCAAATTCCTGATAAAAGTGTTCTCGAATTCAGCATCGGAATGGTGAGAGATAAAAATTCAGTTAAAAAGACATCCCCATCTGATTCTGAGGAAGAAGGGACTGTCTTTTTAGTCACCCTTGAAATGGAAGGAAGAGAAAAAATTCTCTTCCAAAAGCACTTAGATCTTCCTCCCGAAACTGACAAACCGACCCTCACCCAATCGGTCCATATCATAGACCTTCCTCAAACCGATAAAAAAGCCGCTGTCTCTCTGAAAACAAAAGGAGGAAAACCCCACTTCGCCTACTGGGGCAACCCAGTCATTTATAGAGCAAATAATGAAGATAAAAATGTCATCCTGATTTCCATCGACACCCTGCGGGCAGACCATCTGGGATGCTACGGTTATGAAAAAAACACCAGCCCCAATATAGATTTTCTAGCTTCAGAAGGAGCTCTTTTTCTTCATCCCTTTTCTTCTTCTCCCTGGACTCTGCCTTCTCATGTCTCGATAATGACTTCTCTTTACTGCATCCATCACCAGATCTATTACAGCCGGGAAAAAATGGATCCATCTCTATTGACCTTGGCAGACCTATTAAGAGAAAACAACTTTTTCTCCACGGCATTTACAGGAGGGGGATTTGTCAGTGCTCGCTACGGTTTTGCAAAAGGATTTGATGCCTATTATGAGGGAAGGGGAGGAGTCTTTCATATGGACTCTGCGCAACTCATATATGAATCATTTTCTGACTGGATTGATCATAATAGAGGAAAAAGATTCTTTCTGTTTCTTCATACTTATCAGCCCCATAATCCTTATGTCTGTCCTTCTCCCTATAACACTCAATTCCTTGACAAGGACGCAAAATGGGAGCACGTGAATCTTCTGGGTTATCTGGGAGGCAAACAAGGAATTTATAAAAATCTTCCTGAAAAAGAGCGAAAGAATGCAAAGGGCCTTTATGATGGAGAAATCCATTATTTAGATCAAAATCTTATAGGTCCTTTAATTGAAAAGCTTAAACAGACCGCGCTGTATGATAAAACCATGATCATATTCACCAGCGACCATGGAGAAGAATTTTTCGATCACGGAGCATGGGACCACGGACACAGTCTGTATAATGAATCCATAAGAGTCCCGTTGATCATAAAATTCCCAGAAAGCAAATTTAAAGGAAAAAAGATAAGAAACTTTATTCCACAGGTAGATATTATGCCCACTATCCTGGATGAGATGCAGATTGACTATCCCAAACTCATGATGGATGGAAAGAGCTTATTTCCTATACTCAAAGACAGAGAAAAGAAAGACAGAATATTTCTTTCAGACATTGGCAGCAATGTGCTGCATTCACATATTCCCCAAAAAATCTCAATGAACAATGGACCCTACAAACTGATTCTCAACAAAGAATTCAGCCAAAAAGACCTTGATTATTTCACCTCTCCTCCTCCAAACACGGATCCCTTAGAGCTGTTTGATCTTTTGAGCGATCCCAAAGAAAAAAGCAACATCGCTCAAAAAAATCCAAACATCACAGCGGCCATTCTTCAAAAAATTAATGAAATCTATAGTCAGGCAAAAAAAAGAAACACAGAAAAAACAGAAATCGATGAAAAACTAAAGGAACAATTAAAAGCATTAGGATATATTCATTAACATTTGATGAAAAAATTCAATAATCTTTCTGTAAACGATCTGCTTCCTGCTCATTCAAGGCCCTTCCCCAAACTGCTTTGGTTGATACTGATCCTCAGTTTTAGTTTTAACATCATCGCTATAAATTGGGGACTTCCGAGTCCCAGCAATATAAGTTGGGCTGCTGATGAAATAACTCCATCTTCTGTCATGAATGGGATCAAAATGAGGTTTTCCAATGGATGGTCAGCCCCTTATCCCCCTTTTCATTATTATGTTCTCTCTGCTTTCTATCTGCCTTTTTATTTTCTGGATGCCTTGAATATCATAAACCTGCAAAGCGTATTCATGACCACTCTCCTCTTCCTCATCGGAAGACTGATCAGCGTTTTTATGGGAACAGCTATTGTGTTTGTGGTGTATCTCTGCGGTTGTGAAATCATGGAGAATAAGTCAGCTCTTTTTGTTTCGCTCATCACAGCTTTGACTCCTCCGTTTCTTTATTATTCAAAGACCACAAATGTTGATATCCCTTATATATTTTGGTTTGTCGCAGCGCTTTATTTTTTTATAAGAATACTGAAATACCACCATACTTCTGACTATATCCTTTTTGCAGGCACGGCAGTCTTCTCCATATGCACCAAAGACCAAGCCTATGCCCTGCTTATCTTAACTCCCTTCATCATTATCTACTCTCTACACCAGCATAAAAAAGCGCAAGAAAAAAGACCCAGCATCCTGAAATCCATCATCAACATAAAAACCATATCAGCCTTTGTGACCGGGACTTCTCTGTTTGTGCTCATTCATAACTTTATGTTTAATTTTCAGGGATTTAAAAAACATTTATTCTTTATCACAGGTCCTGCAAGAGGAGAAAGAGATTTTTCCGTTGATATTTCTGGCTTTTTCAGTATGTTCATCCAAACCATAAAACATCTTGAATTTATTTTAGGATTGCCCTTTTTCCTAATCTGTATAATAGGTTTTATTTATGCGCTGACTAAAAAAGAGAAGTACTCACTCATTTTCTGGCTGGCTCTTCTTTCTCTCTCCTACTGTATTTTCTCCTTCTTTATCATAGGAAAAAACTTTGTCAGATTTCTAATCCCCATCTATATATTGATGAGCTTTTTCGGAGCTCTTGGTGTCTCTTATTTCCTTTACGCAACCAGAAGGTTTAGAATGATAAAATCACTTCTGGTGGTCATTCTTTTTATCAATGCGGCGATCTATTCTTTTTCTGTAGATGTGACCATGATCCATGACTCAAGATATTACGTTGAACAATGGATGAATGAGAATATAGAAAAGAACGAATCCATTTTATTCTTAGGATACATGAACTTCCTGCCCAGAAACAGAGGCTACACTAATGTCCAATATCTCTCCCGTGCAAGCCAGGTCACCATAAAAGAGATCGATCCCTCTTATATTTTAATAAGTTCTGATCTTTTAAAATTAACTCAGCCTTATCTTTATCAAAAATTATCCAATGATAATCTCGATTATAAACAAATTTTGAGATACAAATCTTCTCCCTGGTTGTCCCTGCTGCCCGAACATAAAATAAGAATACACGAAAACAATAAAATAACCACAAATCTCAATCTCATAAATCCTGAAATAATAATTCTAAAAAAAAATAACTAACCTGGATTATTCACGAGTCAAGGTTGAATAGGTCAGGCTAATATTTGGGCTTGATTGAAAGGATAAAGGGCTTTTCTGAAGAATTGGGCGAGACTCTGTTTATTTTCACCTTGATCAGGTAAAGGTGGGTGTTCTTGTAAGCATAATAAGGAAGGTCGGTTATTTCAACAGACTTTTCTTGTTCAGAAATCTGGTCATTCATAAATAATCTATCAAAATAGCGGCCCTCTACGTTATAGGTTTCCTTAGGAGATTTAAATTCAACCCTTAATTTGCTTATTTGCCGCCAAGAGGTAAAGAAAAATTGGTAGCTTTTTTGATCCATATAAAGTCTAAATTCACCAGCTCTTTTCATGCTCACCGGCCGATCCAAAGAGTAAAAAGTTAATTTTTCACCTGCCGGATAGACCACTTTTCGAGGATGCACGAGAACTGTTCTGGGAAAGAGGACCAACCAGTAAAAAAGAAACAAAAAAACCAAAACTGTTAAAACCGGGACTAATTTCAATCGTTTTTTCACAAAAAAGTCTTTCTTATGAGCATATCCTGCAATAAAAACCACTATAAGCCCCAACCAAATATAATTGGGCACATAATTTAAGTTGTTTATTTTAATAAAAGAAGGGAGTAATGCTGGAACATAAAAATTCAGGCTGCTTAAGTATAAAAATAAAGCTCCTCCTCTAAAAGTATGAACGTGAGTGGTGGATTGATAAAGAAAAGAGGGATGAGTCAATAAAATCACAACTATGATAATGCTGACAAAACAGCTTACATGAAACAAATAAGAATAGAGCTTTTTCCGATTGTAGACGAAAAAATAACCCACCAACCATATCATCACCCACGAAAGAGGTGTGAGAACTCTCCCCTGAGGACAATATCCCTGTCTGTGAGTCAAGAAAGCATAATTGAAAAGAAATGGAATAGATAAAAAAAGAACCGCCACAAATTCTCTCTTGGATCGTCGGAACATCTCCACCAATCCGGCAAACATAAAAAAATAAAAAGGAGCATATAAAAGCAACCCGTCTCTTTGGTCAAGAAAATAATCAAAAAAACTGTCTATTCTGAGCCAAACCGGGATACTCACCACAGTGTCTTTATAAGCTTTCACTTTTTCAGGGGTCATAATCCCTTCATATACAGAAATAGGATTGATAGTCCCGTAAAGCGAGTAGACAAAATAATAAAACAAGATCAAAGACAGGACTGGAAAAATCAGAAAATAAATCATTTTCCAGCGGATTTTATGTTGCTTTAAAAGAAAATAGGCGCATACCAATAAAAGGGGCCAAAATATCATATTGTATTTCAAGCCCAACCAAAAGAAAGACGAGAGAAAAAAGCCACATAAGGTAATCTGGAAAACAGATATTGGTTTTTTCGAATATATTTTTCTAAACACATAAAGGGAAAAAAACGCCACCACGACTTCCGGATAAAGATGTATGGAATAAAAGAGAATAGGGGCTGTGAAAGAATAGAGAAACCAGAAAAAAAGTGAAACTTTTTCTTTCCCCCAAAGTTCTTGAAAAAAAAGAAAAAGCTGGATTCCAAGCAGTGCCGCCCAAATTGAAAGGCTCACACTTAAAATAAATATGCGAATCTCCCCTTCAAAAAAACGGCTCAGCCAATAATGAGGAAGCATAAGGACAGATATCCCGGGTAGATTGATTGGATAGATGTATTTAGTTCCTTTTTTTCCTTCACGAGCGTACATTCCTAATCGTACATCAGGATGTTTTTCTTTTGGATAAAAATAAAGATAATCCCTGCTGGCATAATTATTAACCACATTTATATCCTGATCTTCATAAAGGCTGTGAGTGGTCAGAAGATAATAAGGTTCATCACCGGTGAAACTTCTTTCCCTTTGAATCATCATAAAACTGCAGAGATTATAGACTGTAAAAGAGACCAGAAAGAGAATAAAAATTTTCTTTCCTTTAGAGAGAGCTTTAATTCCATCCCATATTTTTTCCGCGGATCTCCATGGCCTATCAAAACCACTGATTTGAATTAACTTTATGATTAAAAATCCAAGGACCATCAAGATACCCAAAATTCTCAACCTGGTTCTCAAATCACCTGCGGTTAAATAATAATTAAGAATAAACGGTGAAAGAAGTGAAAGGCTTAACGGTATGAAAGAGAGCAAATCCCGTTTGAGGAAAAAAAGGAGCTCCTGATTAAACATCTTGCTCTCAAAGGCGGCTGTGTGTCGCCATATAAAAATAAGCATGACAAAAAAAAGTGCAGATAAACTTATTACAAGGAATATTGAGGGATTAAAATTATGTCTGTCTATAGAAAAAGAATTTGATTTAAAACAGATGACAAAATAGAAGGAAAGCCCTACGGCAATAAAAAACAGATAAAAAAGAGCGGCAACAAACCCTGCCTTTTTATTGCTCAGAATCATTAACCTGATCTATTCATAAAAAAATAGCAATGTATTATTATTTTCTCTGACCCACTTTTTTTGCAGGCACACCCACCGCAATGGAATACTCAGGGAATGATTTATTGACTACAGCTCCAGCCCCCATCACACATCCTTTACCCAATGAGACTCCATCCAACACCACTGCAGACGCCCCCAACCAGCAGTCTGTATTAATGCGAATGCCTCCTTTATTTTTAGAAGGCTGCATCATGATAGGAATATCTGTTCGATCAAACCTGTGATTCCCTCCAGCCACTAAATAACAATGGCCTGCGAGAAAAGTATAAGGTCCTATTTCTATGACAGTCTCAGAAAGAAGAGAGCAATTCGCAGAAATATTGGAGTAATCCCCTAAAAATATATTTCCTCCTTTACAGCTGAGAATAGTGTTCCGCCCGATATAAGCATTTTTGCCTATCCTGATTCCTTCATTATCATCACCTTTGGCATCTAGAACTGAGTAGTCATCAATAAATGAATGATCAGAAATCGATATTTTATGAGGATGTCTAAGGGTAATATGATGCCCAAAAGCCACTCCTTTACCTACATTTTTCAGAAGAAGCGGATAAAAACATTTTCTGGTGAATACACCAAAAGCCCCCGGTATCCAAGAAAACAAAAAAACAATCAGTTCATATTTAATAAAGCTCCACAAATTGGTTTTTCCTATAAAAAGCTCTGTATATTTCTTAAACGCTGATTTCTTACTGATCAATTCTTTTTGAACACTGGCTTTGTTTTTTTCCATGGGACCTTTCATTAGCAGACTTATATTACTCTAACTAAATTTAAAATTCAAAATTCAAAAAGAAAAAATACTCAAGACATTGTTCTTGAAAAAATCATATACATTGCTGAAAATAAGTTAATAATGAAAAAATCGCCATTTTTTTACGAATAAATCAGGTAAAATAGAAATATGAAAAAAAATGCCAGAAAAGCTCTGGGGCAGCACTTTCTGACCAACCCATACACGCTCAACAAGATCATGGACTGCATAGCGCCCCAACAAAACGATCTGATTGTAGAAATAGGGGCTGGGAAAGGCTCTCTCACTCGGTTGTTGGCTGAAAAAGCCGGCCGGGTCATTGCTTTGGAAAAAGATGCCTCACTTGTTCCTTATCTTGAAAAAAACAAACCTCCTAATCTGGAAATCCGGCAGGGAGATGTTCTTAAAACCGATTTCAACCGTCTGGCAAAACAAGGAAAAATTAAATTAGTGGGAAATCTTCCTTACTCCATATCCTCCCAGATCCTGTTCAAACTGCTTGAAGAGCATGATTTGATTCAGGAAAGTCATTTCATGCTGCAGAAAGAAGTGGCCCAAAGAGTTTGTGCCTCCCCGGGATCAAAAAAATACGCCCCCATCTCAATATTACTGCAGAATTGTTTTGATACTAAAATTCAGTTTTTTCTCTCTCCCGGAAGTTTTGTTCCTCCTCCCAAAGTCAAATCCGCTTTGGTCACATTAAAAAAAAGAGACAAATCCCTTCATCCTTTTTTTAAAACTCAACCGTTCAGAAATTTTATAAAAAAAGCCTTTTCTCAAAGAAGAAAAAAGCTTAAGAATAACTTGAAGACAATGGGTTTTACTCCCGAACAAATAAAGCAGAGCTTTCAGGAATGCGGCCTAAATCCTCATATCCGAGCCGAAAAAATTTCTATCGATGATTTTGCCGCTCTTTACCTAAGTCTCACGAAGCATAAAAATGAAATTTAAAGGATAAATATGGTATAATTCTGGAGATGGCAAAGAGAAAAAAAAACAGCAGAAAATCCAAGAAATCCAAGAAAGAAGCTCAAAACCGC
>JAWLEN010000094.1:0-8812 GCA_041686095.1 Candidatus Aminicenantota bacterium | reverse complement strand
CATAAGCTGTACTTTGGAAGAGATGAACCATAGAGAACTGGTTCTGGGGACTGACTCGCGTTCCGGGCAGCAGTGGGATATTTGGCAGGCGGTTTATTCACCTGTAGGAGAAGATGGATACCCCAAGCCTATTTGGGATAAGATGACCGGAGACATCAATCCTGAAGTGGCTGAATACTGGCGGGAAAATTATGACCTTCGCTACATTCTGGAAAGAGACTGGGAGACTCTAGGCCCTAAACTCAAAGGTAAGATCCATATCTATTGCGGAGACATGGATAATTACTATTTAAACAACGCGGTTTATCTTATGGAAGAATTCCTGGAAAGCACTGAAAATCCTTATTATGATGGAGAAGTCGACTATGGAGACAGAGCCGAGCACTGCTGGAACGGAGATCATGAGAGGCCCAATGCCATTTCAAGACTCAGATATAACCAGATGTTTATCCCCAGAATTGCTCAGAGAATTCTTGAAACAGCTCCCGAAGGTGCTGATTTGAAAAGCTGGAGATATTGATTCTAGAATCCGACTCCTGCTCTTAACTCGATCCCCTTAACAAAACGATTGCCATCAGAATCATAAACGTGAAACTCATAACCTCCAAACCCCACTACACTTACTATAATCGGCTTTAGAGTCACATTAAATCCCACTTCTCCCAAGGGAGTGATGGTGTTATCCTGAGGCCGGTTATCAAATCCCAATCCTACAAAAAGCAGATTTGGGGCTCTATCCATAAGAAAAAGTCTCCATCTTCCCCCTAATTCCCAATGTCTGTCATCATTTGCATAGACATCATTTGAGTCTTCAATGGTTCGATAGTAGCCGACTCTAACCGAGAAGGCAGATTTTGTGGAAGTATAATACATAACCTCTAATTGATAATCTTTATCTATAAGTTCTAGTATATCTGTGGTGATGGAAAAATGAACAGGAGGTAAGCTCCACATTCGGACAGAAGATAAAAGCAAAACAAAAATAACAGAGATTAAAATCACAAACTTTTTTTTCATTTGATGTCCCCTTGTTTTTATTTTCATATTATCCTGGATTATTCACGAGTCAAGATTTCTGCAGATGCGAGGCACAAGGCATGAAGGTGTGGTCCTTCACTGCGAATGCCTTGTAACGAAGCAGATGCAGTAAGATTGGCTCGCCTTATTGGTAAAAAAATGGCGATTAAAATTAAAATAGTTACAAGAAAAATGTTCATATAATTTTTCTTTAGAAAAATCTTGTATATCGCTGAAAATAATTTATTAATGAAAACATCGCCATTTTTATATGAATAGGTCAGGTTATATGTGTTGATTAAATTATAAGTGCATTATAAATAAAAGGGATAAAAAAAACAAAATATTTTTTTGATCCTTGACTTTTTTTTTGGAGCTCTTATAATGTTAGTGAATATTCACTATCATGAAAGAAAACATTTTCACTATTTCAAAAGAGACCCGAAAAAAAGAAATCATAGAGACAACGCTTGAAATTGTGGATAGATACGGCATCAAAGGAATGACGGTTGCCCGAATAGCCAAACAAGTGGGATTTGCAGAGTCTGCTCTTTACAGACATTTTCATTCAAAAAAAGAAATCATACAATTTATTCTGAATGAAGCCGCAGCTGCTGCCCGTCAGCAGCTTAAAGAAATCATTGATTCCAATGATAATGCGGTTCATAAGCTGCAATCACTTTTAAAAATTCATCTCGAGTTCCTCGAAGCATTCCCCGGACTTTTTAAAATCGTCTATTCTGATGAGATCCATATCGGGGAAAAGTCTCTGCTCAACAAATTAGAGTCTTTGATCAATGAACTGACCGATTCTATTAAAGAAATCATTGATAAAGGGAAAAAAGCACATGAATTCCATGCTGATGTAGACTCCACTATAGCTGCGGTAAATTTTCTGGGGATCGTGCAGACATCTTTTTCCTATTGGACCATAAAAAACAGAGAAATATCACTAAGTTGGACCGGAGAGCGTCTCCTTTCCCAGTTCCTAAACGGAATAAAATCTTAGAAGGGAACTCAAAAATAAATACCCATGACTAACGAATGAGAGTGAATATTCACTCTGAAATAAAGGAGTTATCCATTGCTGAATCAATTATTCGGATTCATCATCAAGTATAGAATCGCTGTGGTTCTTATCATTATCATCCTTACCTGTTTTTTTGGTTTTCAGATGAAAAATCTTTATTTTGAAAACCAGATGACTCAATGGGTTCCTGAAGATGACCCTGTGTTGAAACTTCTTCTTCACACCGGAGAGCTGTTCGGCTCCAATCAGCTTGTGCTGATCACATTTAAAATCGATAATAAACAAGCATTTTCTCATCAAACTCTGACCCAGGTGAAATTTCTCACTGAAGAATTAAGCCAAAATGATCAAATATTTCTTGTCAATTCACTTTCTAATTCTCCTTATATCACTCAAATTCCCGGAGGAATTGAAGTCAGGGATTTTCTGGAGAATATTCCGGAAACCAAGGATAAATTAGCTGAACTTAAAAAATCAGCCTCATCAAAAGACACTTTAGTCAATAATGTCATTTCTTCAGACGGCGAATGGCTGGCCATGAGTGTGTTTATTGACTCCCAAGAAGACCTCATCGAAGTCTTCAAAGAGACGGTAAAACCTACGATTGAAAAACATCTGGATTCACAGACAGAAATCTACTATTCCGGAGTTCCTTCAGATGCCTATTTTGCAAATGAATTCGTTTCATCAGACATGAAAAATATGATACCCCTTATTGTCATCCTGATCATTACTGTGCTCTATTTGAGCTTCAGGCATTGGAAGGGAATTGTTTTCCCTTTTATTGTAGTGGCCATCGCCGTCATATGGACCTTTGGGGTGATGGGGATGTTTCGCAGTCCTTTGAACCTAATAAGTCCGGCAATACCTGTTCTGTTGATGGCTCTAGGTTCCGCCTACGGGATCCATGTGGTCAACACACTTTACAGTCAATCTGACATGAGCACACAAAGACTGACCAAGGTCCAATCCGCATCCAGCCAAATTGCCACTCCTGTGGTATTGGCAGGCTTGACTACCATGGCGGGTTTTGTTTCGTTTTTAACGGTTAAACTCAAAATTATATCAGAATTTGGAACTTTTTCAGCTCTAGGTATCTTTTTTGCGGTTATCATATCCCTTGTTTTTATTCCTGCGGCTCATGTTATTTTTAAGGGTAAAGAAACAACCGCTCAAAAAAGACACATGTCTTATTTAACCCCTTTTTTGAAAGTATTGCTCCGTTTTGTAAAAGGGCATAAAAAATTTATTTTAGGGATCACACTTGTCCTCATTCTAGGACTTGGATACGGGCTTTTCATCATAAAGAGACAGGTAAACTTTTCCCAGTATTACCCCAAAAAAAGCAACCCCAGAGTGGCTCTAGAAATCGCAAAAGAGCATTTTGGGGGTTCGTTTCCCCTTACTGTTTATGTTAAAGGGGAAAGTTTTAAATCAGCGGCCCTTCTTCGAACCATAAGAAGAGTCTCTCTTTATTTGGGTTCTATTCCTGAAGCCAGCCAACCATTTTCTCTAGCAGATTTTATTGAGGAGCTGAACTTTCAGCTCAATGGCCGGTATCATATTCCAGAAAATGACCGGGGTGTAGGAAATCTATGGTTTTTTCTGGAGGGAAGAGATGAGCTCAATCAGATCGTTTCCAACGACTTAACCGAAAGTCAGGTGTTTTCCAGAGTTTCGAATTCAGAAATTGAATATATGCGACGCACTCGGAATAAAATCAATCATTTCCTTGAACAGGAATATTCTAAAAAACCTTATATGTTTAATCTCAATGACTTTAATGAAAATCAGACTCAAAAACTCAGAAAAAGTGAAGCCGGTTATATCCTGGATGAAATCAACTGGCTTATTCAATCCTATGAAGGAACCTCATTAAAAAAAGAATCCGCTCTCCCTAAATTTCATTCTCTCATTCAGGACTTTCCAGTACCCAAAGACGATGATGTGAGGATGAGAGCTTCTTCAGAATTTAAAAATACTATTTATTCTGAATTTTTTGACTTCATCATATCTGATAACATCAAAAAGACTTTATTCCAAAAATGTGTTTCATCTCTCTCAGAATCAAAAACTTCTGTTCAGGATTTCGAAACCATTTTAAAACAAGTAATCCCTGAGGAAGAGTATGACGATGAGATTGCTTTGGATGTCGCTTCTACCTTTTCCTTTAGAGTAACTGAGTCTATTAGGTCTGCTTTTACAGAGAGAGCTTTTAAAGAGATTTCTTCCCTTATTGATACCGACCTCACAAATAATCAGAATCTTTCAAAAAAATTAAAAGGGCTTCTGTATGAAATCGCAGATAACATGGTCATTCTTCCTGAAAATGAGGCTCCGTTTAAGGGAAATCTTGTTCAAATCTCAAGGATTGAACAAAGCGGCCATTCCATATTTATGACCCGGCTGGATCATTTCCTCTATATCTCCCAGATTCAGTCTCTTATCCTGGCTCTGGTAATCACTTTTATTCTTATTATGATAATGAGCCGGTCTTTCAAATGGGGACTTATTTCCATCTTTCCCATAGGATTCACTCTTTATGTGATTTACAGCTTCCTTGGTTTGGCAGGAATCCCCCTTGACTTTGCCACCATAATGATCGCAGGAGTTTGTATTGGAGTGGGGATCGATTATGTCATTCATTTCACTCATGGTATTCGAGAAAAAGCAAAACAGGGTTATGGGATTGAAGAGGCGGTCCAGCTTGTGTTCATGGAAAAGGGAAAAGCCATACTGACGAACTCCTTGGCTGTTATGACTGGTTTTGTAGTTCTACTTTTCTCTTCTATGAGTCCCTTGAAAAATTTTGGAGGGGTGATGGTCGGCGCTATGTTTCTGGCTGCTTTGTCTTCTTTAACCATACTGCCCTCCCTTTTACTCATATTTAAACCTAAAATAGGAGGAAAAAAATGAATAAAAAAATAGTCATAATATGTTTATCTCTTTTTCTGTTCTCTATGGGTTTTGGTTGGGATGTCACCGGGAATGATATTCTAAAAAAAGTGGATGCTCTTACCGTAGGAGATGAAGCCCCCAAAGACACTCAGATGGTCATGACCATGAAAATCGTGAGTTCTTCCGGGAACGAAAAAGTACGCGAACTCAAAACCTGGACCAAAAACAACCCGGATCAAGATGACTGGCGCCTTATGAAGTTCGTGTCTCCGCCGGATGTCAGAGATGTTGGATTTCTCACTCTATCAGAAGAACAAATGTATCTTTATCTTCCCGAGTTTCACCGCATCCGCCGGATCGCTTCTCATAATAAATCAGACCGGTTCATGGGCTCTGATTTTTCCTACGAAGACCTGGGAGTCGCTTCTTTCCAAAAATATTATGAGGCTGAAATCATGAATGAGGATGAGGAATCCTGGATTCTCAAACTCTCCAAAAAACCAGGGGCTGACAAACCTTATGAAAAAATAGAGATGTGGGTGTCCAAAGAATCCAATCTTCCGATAAAGATGAAGCTTTATGACTCTTCAGGAGAGCTGTGGAAAGAAGAACTGCAAGAAAACAAGTCCTTTGATTCCTACTGGATCCCGGTGAAGATCACCATGAAAAATCTCAAGGAAGGATCTTGGACAGAGCTCACAATGAAAGAAATCCAAACAGACCAAGGACTGGATTCAGAACTGTTCACACCCAGATATCTGAAAAGGAGGATCCGGTGAAAAGAACAGTCGTTTTATTTCTGGTGATCCTTTTTATTTCTCCTCTGACCGCCAGAGCAGAGGTCAACCTATCCGGGCGGGTGAAGCTTTTCTCTTCTCTTTTTCTAAAAGAGAATACCGAAGGTCTTTATTTCAACCATGATTCAGGCGAATTTGCTTTTAAACGAATTGAAGCCCGCTTGCGCCTCTCCGGATTCTTATCTGATCAAATAAGCTATTCGGTCCGCTTTGACAGTTTCTCTCAACCGGATGCTCTGTTCTCTGAATGGCGATTCCCTGAATCAAGCCCTTTAGGGGCTCCCGCTCAAGCAGAGCCTTTTGACTTCTTTCTTTATGAAGGAAACATTCGAATCACTGATTTCATTTTAGACGGCCTTGATTTCACCGTGGGAAAACAAAGAATCCAGTGGGGAACCGCAGATAAAGTCAATGTGGTGGACAATTTAAATCCCGTTGATTTTGCTAATTTTCTCACTTTTGACCCGGATTATTTTGCAGAAAGACGGCCTGAGACAGCGCTCAATTTTGAATATTACTTTTCCGGCTTCACTAAAATCCAATTAGTGTGGCTTTTATCCCGGCAGATCGCTCCCCTTCCTTATAATTTTTCAGATATGGTTACGCACGATCTCATGCCTTCATACGTCAAAATCGAGACTGAAAAAAAACTTCTTCAAAATACAAATGTGGGATTGAGATTTTCAACCGTTTTGTTGAACACAGACTTGGGTTTGAGTTATTACCGGGGAAATTTTGGTCTTCCCAGGCTTTACGGCGTCACCCCCACAGTGATAAACGGACTAGAATACTCGTATAAATACCCCCAAAGGGAGGTATTGGGATTGGATATCGCGGGAGAAATATTCTCTTTAGGATTCTGGGCTGAGCTAGCTTATGTGAGGCCTGAAGATGTGGATGGTTTTGCCTTTATATCCATCCCTGTCAATGGAGGCCCTTCTCTGGTTAAAAAAACTTTCTCCCTTTTTGAAGATTCTTACTTCAAATACGTACTGGGTGCGGATTATACCCTGGATATCGGGACCGGGATTTATTTGAATGCCCAGTATCTGCACGGGTTTTTTGACGAAACCGATTACTCCTCTCAAGCCCAATCCTTATTTGGATTTAAAAAAGGAATGTTTTTTGGGGAAATCGAAAACTACATTCTAGCCAGCGCTGAGTACAGCCTGCTGAGAGACAAGCTGACATTAGAATTAGGGGGCTTGGTGGAACTCAGTGGAGAGGGACATTCATTAGCCTTTATGCCGTCTTTGGAATACAAGATCAAGGATCTGGTCACTTTTCAAGCAGGGGGATTTATGGTATCAGGAGACGAAGATCACACAAAATTCGGCTCTTTTAAAAAAGATAATATCCTGTTTTTTGCTCTTAAAACAGATTTTTAATCAAAAATCTTCATCTGTTTTCTTAGCTTCGTTCCCTCACAGGACTAGATGCTTTCTATCGACTTCTTTGTTCTTCTGCTCAAATATCTTGCCATCCCCACATGATCATCGTTCAAACTTTCACCATCATCTGTACCAAAAGCGACTAAGAAATCCTTTTCTAGAGGAACATTCATTAATTTTATTATATTTATTTTATTTGCTTTGTAAATCTTAAATACGTCTCTGTTAGGATTCCTTTAATCTGATTTCTAGCTTTAGGTTCCTTTACAAGTTGGCGTAAGAGTATTATCATATAAATGAAAATGGTTTTCATTATTACCGAAAAAGAAAAAATTAAAAATTCACTTTTCTACGAATAATTCACGGTAGGAAAATAATGGAAAGGAGAAGCTAAATGAAAATCGCAGTGACAGCAACAAAACCTGATCTTTCTGCTCAAGTCGATCCAAGATTCGGCAGAAGCCCTTATTTTATCATTGTTGATTCTGAAACAATGGATTTTGAGGTTATAGAAAACTCCAGTGCAATGGCAGCCAGTGGAGCCGGTATTCAGGCAGCTCAACTCGTTGCCAACAAAGGAGTTAAGTTAATCCTTACCGGAAGCTGCGGTCCCAATGCCTTCCAGACTTTCCAGGCAGCTGGAGTTGAAATCATAGTAGGAGTTAGCGGCTCCGTCAAACAGGCGGTTCAACAATATAAATCGGGAAATCTGAATCAAACAGCTCAAGCTAATGTCCCCCCCCATTTTGGAATGGGCAGAGGCCGAGGCACGGGCCGGGGCATGGGGAGATCAACTCGATCTTCTCAAACTTCTCAGCCTTCTGCTGATCAAGAACTTGACTTTCTCAAAAAGCAAGCTGAAAATCTCAGCAATCAGCTGAAGGATATTTCAAAAAAAATAGAAGAATTAGAGAAAAAAAATAAGAAATAAAAATGTCAATTTATTTGGATGAAGAAAAATGTACTGGCTGCGGGATATGTGTATCATCCTGTCCAGAACAGGCTATAACCATAGAAAATGACCTTGCCATCATCGACCAACAAAAATGCACAGACTGCCTCCAATGTATGTACGACTGCCCTCTAGATGCCATCTACCAAGTTCTGGATAAAGAAACTCCCACCGTCCAAAATAACTATCCAGCCCCTCCTGCAGTCCAAGATAAACCTTATTCACCTCCGCCCACTCCTCAATCTGAAGAGAGAATTCAGAAGGCTTTTTCCATTGGAGAAAGCCTTATAAAGGGAATCAAATCAGTGATTCAATATTTTGGGAGCCCTGATTCCTTTAGCCGAAGAGGAATGAGAACAGGAGGGAGAGGAGGAGGAAATAAAAGACGGCGGCGCAGGGGAAATAAATAATATTACTCCCATCATAGAAAACTGACTTTTCATTATATCTTATATTTAGACTTGAGTTAAATAAGATAGTATCTTTACCTCTCTAATAGAAGCTAATACAACAGGGGAAGAGCAAGGGATTCGTCACCCGCTCGATTCACCAGCGATGAATCTCTCTCCCGGTTCGGGCTTCGCTCCCCTCTAAAGAGGAACCATGCCCGCTCCGCCCTCACAGGGGATTCCTCATCCCTTGCCCTTTCCCTCTCAATAGTTGTTAAATGGTCATTGATTAATTAAAATGAAATGAACATATATCACAAAAAAGGAGCAAAAAAATG
>JAWLEN010000011.1:0-36443 GCA_041686095.1 Candidatus Aminicenantota bacterium | reverse complement strand
ATGCGGAATCGGATGCGGTGCTGTGATCATCATAGGGATCATTCTAATTGTGGGGGGAGTTGTTTTTGTAAAAAATATGGTGACCAGTTTTGAAGAATCGGAAGATATTTTAAGGGATTTAACGGAAAAATACGGAAAAATTGAGGAATACTGCCCATCTCCTTCAGGGTCCATAGAGTCGGACCGGATGGAAGCATTTCTCAAAACAAGGGAGTTGATAAAACCCGAGATTAAAGAACTTGAGCAGACCTTTGATCTTCTTTCAGATGAGAATGAACAAAAAAGAGCTGAGAAAAAAGAATCTCCAGGAGTGTTCAAAAGAATCAGAACCGGAATTGGAATGATCCCAAAAATTGCTGAGTTTTTGAAAAAGAGGAATCAAGCTTTATTAGAAGTACAGATGGGTATGGGTGAATATTATTACATTTATACCATTGCCTACTACGCCTGGCTTGATAAGACCATTACAGATGGAGTTCCTATTCATATAAACCAAGAGAACGAATTTGATTACCAATATTGGGAAGATGAAGAATCCCAGGAGATCAGAAGAGATTTGGCAGTGAGGCGTTTGAATAAAATACTCCTTCCCATGCTGAAAAACCAATATGAGAGACTAAAGGAAACTGCTGATAGAGAAATCTCTGAAAGTTGGAGAAGCGTTTTAAAACAAGAGATAGAAGCCATGGAAAAAGATAGATATCGGCTTGCTTGGCAGGATGGGCTGCCGGAAGTGATTGTGTCTTCCCTTAAACCTTATAAAGATCGCCTAGAGTCAAGCTACAGCTCATCGCTTAATAATCTAGAACTCCTCCTTGAACAGCAGTAATGGCTTATCCTCTTTAAAGAAGCTTTGTTCTAAAAAATAAATGAACAAAGAGATCCTTAGGCTTTCCATCCCCATTATCATCAGTAATGTATCTATTCCCTTATTGGGAATGGTGGATACCGCATTGATGGGACGGATGGAATCCGAGCATTATATAGGAGCTGTGGCTTTATGAAGCCTGATTCTTATTCTTTTTCAAAGAGTTGTTTCATGGGTTGATTTTGCTTTTTTTTATTTTTCATTTCTTTTTATTTTGTTTTTCTATGTATTTCTGATGATATTCTTCGGCCTTAAAAAATTCTTCATAGGATTTAACTTCTGTAACAATAGAGCCTTGAAATTTTCCTGAAATTTCAAGTTCAGCGATTTTTTCTTCAGCCGCAGCCTTTTGTTTTTTATTCACATAAAAAATGGCTGACCTGTATTGAGTTCCTACATCAGGTCCCTGTCTGTTGAGCTGTGTGGGATCATGAAAAGAGAAGAATTTATCAAGCAGGTTTTCATAGGTGATTTGAGATGGATCAAAGGTGACTTTGACTGTTTCAGCATGTCCTGTGTTTCCAGAACAGACCTGTCGGTAGGTCGGATTTTCAGTGGTTCCTCCTGAATATCCCACCTGGGTTGAAATGATTCCTTGGACTTGGCTAAATTTGTATTCTATTCCCCAGAAGCACCCTCCGGCAAAATAGGCTGTTTCAGTGGATGGATTGAAATCCAAAGCCACTGAATTGATACAAAAGTGTTTGTGTGTGGGAGCAGGGCCGTCATTGAAGACATGACCCAGATGAGAGTCACACACTGAGCATCTGACTTCTGTCCTTATCATGCCGTGAGAAAAATCCTTTAAGTACTTGATGCTGCTTTCATCCACAGGAGAAGTAAAGCTGGGCCATCCTGTTCCATGGTCATATTTTGTTTCTGAACTGAAAAGAGGAGTTCCGCATGCAGCACAGTGATAAATTCCTTTCTCCCAATGGTCATTGTATTTTCCGGAAAAGGGTCTTTCTGTGCCAGATTTTCTTAAAACTCGGTACTCTTCTGGAGTCAGGATTTCTTTCCACTCTTTTTCTGATTTAATAACTTTATTTTTCATGTCAGTCCCCTTTGACGCTGCTTGGCTGTTTTGTAGGCCGCTTTTTTCAAAATGTCCGTTCATCCCTGTGCAGGATATAAAAAAAATCAACAGTGAAGTTATCATCAGGCTTTTTTTTATCATAAGAATTTCGTCTCCTATAATTTCTATATATATTATAGAATAATATCATAAAAATACAATATTAATTATGGGATTCCTCATCCCATGCCTTCTCCCCTTAATAAACATTACACATCACATGTATCACGGTTTTAGAAATGCTTACCAAAGTATAGAAAAATTTGAGTTTTTAAAAAGGAATTCAGTATAATAATAAAGGTGAATCAAATTATAATTGAACGGGGGAAATCAAATTGCAATTTAAATTAAAAAAAAGTGCAGGATTTTTAGTTATTTTTTTATTAATGATACAGGGTGTTATTTCAGGACAAAATAATCCAGATGAATATTCTTTACAAAGACTTGAACTTCTCGATCAATTGAATCTTGAGAAAAACAGCCTGAATCTGTTGAAAAAAAACGGTTTTGTGGTCATACCCGGGAATGAAAAGGAAATTTTTGATGTTTATATAAAGTGCAGAGAAAAAAATCATCCTATTTTTATCACTACAGATGCAGCTTTACACACCTCTCATATATTTTTTGATTCTGTTTTAAGAATTCTTGAAATTGAAAAGCTCAATGACATCGCCAAGGAGCTGACGAAGCGGATGCTCCGGATTTCAAAAATTCAGTTTGAAGAAGCAGAGGATAAAGAGGTCAAACACGCAGCTCGTTTAAATATAGGATTTTTTTCTGTAGCAAACACTCTGTTTGAACCTGAATACGAACCCGGATACCAGCTGGAAGATTTAGTGAGTGAAGAATTGAAAAATATTTCTGAACATAAAGGAATCAAATTTAGGGCGCTTTTGGATTATATAGATCATCCATCCCTGATGAACCATCCGTATGCTTATGAAGACTACAGTCAGTATATCCCCAGAGGGCATTACACCCGAAACGACACATTTAAAAAATATTTTAAAGTCATGATGTGGTACGGCAGGATTGATTTAAAATTAAAGCCGGGAAAAAACAAACAGGCTGTGATTCATGGAAAAAAAATGACTCTTCAAGCTTTATTAATGGCGGATGCTTTTATAAGGGATGATAAAGCCTATCAGTTATGGAATATGATTTATAAGCCCACAGTGTATTTTGTTGGAAAAACAGACGATTTGAATGTTGGAGATTATATATCTCTTATAAAAGAAGTATTTCCCGCTGAACAGGATATTGATAAATATCATGAAGATGAATTTCTATCTGAATTCATACAGGAAGCCTTAGAGCTCAGACCCCCTAAAATTCTTTCCGGAGCTTCTTATAGAGAAGACGGGGGATTTGAGCAGACCACATTGGGATTTCGATTCATGGGACAGAGATTTATCCCTGATTCTTATGTGTTTCAACAAATGGTTTATGGAGTAAAAGGGATGGAATACCAAGGAAATAACAATCCCTTCACTATGGAAATAATCCCTAATGCGGGACCTGTGAGAGCTTTTCCAAGAGGTTTGGACATAATGGCTGTTTTGGGATCTCAAAGGGCTTTAAATATCTTGAAAAAGGAGGGAGATACTGATTATAGATGGTATGAGGAACAGCTGAATAAACTGAAGGAAGAATTTTCTTCCCTAACTCAAAAAAAATGGACCCAGAATCTTTACTGGCAGTGGCTTTATAGTTTGATCCCGCTTTTAAAAGATGACCAGAAACAGAATATACCTGAATTCATGAAAAACCAAGCTTGGAAAGATAAAGAATTGATGACCACTTTAGGTTCTTGGACAGAATTAAGACACGATACCATCCTGTACGCCAAGCAGAGCTATACAGTTATGGGTAGAGCGCCCATGCCTCAGCCTTCATTAACCTATGGATATGTGGAGCCTTATCCTCAGGTTTATCAAAGAATCAAAGAGATGATGACTCGATTAAAAGAAATGAACAGTGATTTAAAAATAGAAATAATTGAGATTCAGGATAAAATAGAAGAATTTGAAAATGTGCTCAATAGGTTAAAAATCATTTCAGAAAAAGAACTTGAGAAAAAGTCATTAACAAAAGAGGAGTATTCATTTATTTGGAATATTGGAAGCACTCTCAAAGAGCTAAAAAGATTTCCTGAATCCATACAGAAGCGCATAAGTTCTGGGGCGGATGAACAGATGGACATCATTGCTGATGTTCATACTGATCCGAACACCTCTCAAGTCTTAGAGGAGGGAGTGGGATCTCCTTTTCATATATATGTGATTATTAAAGACCAAAAAGGATACCGATTAACACATGGAGCTGTGTTTTCTTATTATGAATTCAAACAACCTTTGGATGACCGTCTGACAGATGAAAAGTGGCAAGAAATGGGAAAAAATAATCAAAGACCGCCTCTTCCCAAATGGACCCAAAGCTTTATAGCTGTTTCTCCAGCTTTTCAGGGGACGTTACCGGATTTTTACATTGATAATTTTCGCACACATAAACTGTCGATTTTCCATTGATGAGGTTTTTATTTCTTAGAAGTGGAATTTTTGAAGATATCTTCTGAGAGTTTTTATTTTCAGGGTCTAAAAAAGCCAATGTGTGATTTGGAATAAAATGTTTCCTGACCGTCCTTATTAAATTTTTGGTTTGTTGTGAATTTATTTTCCCTATAATGGCTACTTCTTTTTCCGGATAAACCATACAGCTCACATTCAAGAGCATTGTTAAATAGGACTGAGGATATTCAGAAATATGTTTTTTGATAGATTGAAGAATTTTCTGCGATTTTTCCAGGTAATCATTTTTTTGAAAGAGACGCCCCAACCGTATGAGGACTTCCACAGTAATTCCTGATGGAGAAGGAAGAGCGCTGTCGTTGAGAGTTATGGTCCGAATGATCTGATTTTCATGATATTTATTGGTGTTGAAGAACTGTCCTTTTTTATCATCCCAAAAAAGGTTGATCATGTCTTCAGCAAGTCTTTCAGCGTGTTTGATCCAATCCTCATTGAAATCAGATTCATAAAGATCCATAAGAGCCCGAATAAAAAAGGCATAGTCTTCTAAGTAAGCAAAGTATTTTCTTCTTCCTGACCTGTAAGTTCGGAAGAGAATTCCGTCTTTATTCTGAAGGTGTTGGATTAAAAAACGAGCTGCTTTTTGAGCATGGCTCAGGTATGAATTATCATCCGATACCTGATATCCAAGAGAAAAGGCAGATATCATAAGCGAATTCCAAGAGGTTATGATTTTATCATCCAGAAAAGGTCTGGCCCGTTTGTTACGGGCTTTTAATAACTTGGATTTGGCTGTATCCAGAATGTCCTGAAGTTTTTTTTCGCTCATGTTATATTTTCGGGAGAGAGAAGACAGGTTTTCTTTTATGTGAAGGATGTTTTTTCCTTTGTGATAGGATTCTTGATAGGGAAAATTTCCTTCTTTTTTTACTTGATAGTAATAGGAGAAAATATCAGCCTCCTGTGAATCCAATCGGTCATTGATTTCCTCTTGCTTCCAGAGATAAAAAAGTCCTTCTTTCCCTTCCACATCCGCATCTTCTGCCGAGTAAAATCCTCCAGCGTCATCAGTCATATAAGTGGCAACATAATTCAATGTCTTTTGAGCTGTATTTAAATAAATATGTTTTTTTGTGACTATATAAGCCTGAAAATACACATAGGCCAATTGAGCGTTATCATAAAGCATTTTTTCAAAATGAGGCACAAGCCACTTACGGTCAGTAGAATATCTATGGAATCCTCCGGCTAAATGGTCATAAAGTCCACCTGAATACATGTGGTCTAAGGTAGTGATGGACATTTCAATGGAGATTTTATTGTTTGTGTAATAATAATCTTGAAGAAGAAAAGAAATGGCGCCGTATGGAGGAAATTTGGGCGCGATCCCAAACCCTCCCCACTCTGGGTCAAATGATTTTTTTAATTCGATCACAGCGTTATTCAGTACATCTTTGTTTAATTCATCAGGGTGATATTCAGAAATAACCGAAGAAGTCCTTTTTTCAACAGCATGGGTCAGGTTTTCGGCATCCTGCATTATTTTTTCCCTTTCTTTTTGTTCTCTCCATATATCACTGATCTGGAGGATCAAACGTTTGAAGCCAATCATTCCCTGTTTGTCTTCAGGTGGAAAATAAGTTCCTCCAAAAAAAGGTTTGAGGTCCGGGGTTAAAAATACAGTGAGCGGCCATCCTCCTCTTCCAGATAAAGCCACTACTGCTGACATATAGATTTCATCTATATCAGGTCTTTCTTCCCGATCCACTTTTATGGAAATAAAATCTTTGTTGAGTATATATGCAATTTCATTGTTTTTGAACGATTCTCTCTCCATCACATGACACCAATGGCAGGAAGAATAACCAATAGATAAAAATATGGGTTTGTTTTCTTTCTTGGCTTTGGATATCGCTTTTTTGTTCCAGGGATTCCAATGAACAGGATTGTGTGCATGCTGGAGAAGATAGGGGCTGGTTTCATTGATTAAATGATTCGTGTGTTTGTATTTTTGACTCATTTTTTCTTTGCTATCTTACTTGAGTGAGAGCTTTCGGTCAATTCAGGACCAGAATGTATTTCTGGCTAATATTAAAATTCATTAATCTAAATTTAACCTTCATTTAATCCTGCCTTTATATAATAGTAACAAAAATGGCAGGCAGTTTTGGATCCATTTTTAGCAATGTGGTGAATCCCAGATTCGGACAAAGAACCAGCCATGGACAATAGGGAGGTTACCACTAAATATTAAGGAGTTCTTTCAGGAATGTATTTCATGTATGGTACTGAATACAAAAAACTGGCATAATGAATAAAAAAAAGATGAAAATATTGATCGTTGAAGACGACAAAAAACTATCCACTTTTTTGCAAAAAGGTTTGAGAGAAGAGCAGTTTGCTGTGGATGTATGCCGAAATGGAATCGATGCGGTTCATTGGGCCAATATAAACGATTATGATGTGATCATTCTGGATATTATGCTTCCTGGAAAAGGCGGATTAGAAGTCTGCAGAGAACTGCGAGAAAAATCAATCACCACTCCCATTATCATGCTCACAGCAAAGGACACAGTGGAAGATAAAATTAACGGGCTTACTGAAGGGGCAGATGATTACCTCACCAAACCATTTTCTTTTGCCGAGCTTCTGGCGAGAATAAAGGCTTTGTTGAGAAGGAGCCAGGATTATAAAGAAAAAACACTGAGAGTCAGTGACCTTGAGTTAAATCCATGGAAGCGAACTGTTTTCAGGAGCGGTCAAGAAATTTCACTCACTGGGAAAGAATATGCCTTATTGGAATATCTCATGCGCAATAGGGGACGGATCGTATCCCAATCAATGATTATTGAACACGTTTGGGATATGAACTATGAAGGCCTGAGCAATGTGGTCAATGTTTATATCAACCATTTAAGGAAAAAAATAGACAAAGATACTAAGAATAAACTCATTCATACCATTAGAGGATATGGGTATAAAATTGATGAAGATAAAAAAGACTAAATCTCTCATTTTCAAGCTTACTGTCTGGTATGTGGTATTCCTCGCCATTATCATTGTGATCATAGGGGCGGTCATTTTTGGAAGCTACAGAAACAGCCTTCTGAATGAAATGGATGAAACTTTGGGAAAAATTGCTGATGAACTGAATGACACTTATTGGAGGCATAGAGGAATATCTTTAATGGAAGCCATAGCCAGGACTGAAAATGAATTCAAGCATGAAGACCCTCATATTTTAATCGTGAAGATTTCTCGTGATAAAGAGAATTTTTTAGAAAGAGTGATCCATACAGGTGATTCATATGATGAAAATTTTATTTTAGACCGAAAACTTTACTGCAGAGCTGATAGATCAGATTTAAATCCGCTCTATGTGATTTGGGAAGAAGAAAGCTCAGGTTCTTCACCTCTAAGAGTTATTCTTTTTCCAATCAGAGATAATTATATTATACAGATAGGATTATCTTTAAAATCAACCTGTTCAAAGACTAGCCGAGTCCTTATTCTCATCATTTTTTCTGGTGTTCTGCTGCTGATGCTTGCTTCAGTGGGAGGAAATTTTGTGATAAGAAAAGCTATTCAGCCGGTTATGAATGTGGCTCAGACCGCCAATGAGATCACCACTGATGACTTGTCTCACCGGATTGATACTCAAAGACGAAGAGATGAGATTGGAGTCTTAGTTGAGACATTCAATGATATGATTTCAAGACTTGATCGGTCCGTGAAGGAAATCAAACAATTTTCTGGAGATGTTTCTCATGAGCTCAGAACTCCTTTGACTAACATAAGAGGTGAAATAGAAGTTGTTCTAAGGAAAGAAAGAGACAAAGTCGAGTACAAGAAAACTTTGAAAAGCGCTTTGGAAGAAACCTATCATATGGAAAAAATAATAGATGACCTGCTCCTTCTTTCTCGAACAGAGAGTTTAAAAAGAGAAAGTTTAAGTGAAAAGGTCCAGTTGGATGAGATTTTGCTTAGTGTTTATGAAAGATATGAGTCCGCAGCCAATAAAAAAAATATTAATTTAGATATTAAAAAAATAACACCTTTGGTCTTAAAAGGTCACAGAGCTCTTTTGGAGCGTATGTTTTCAAACTTGGTTGACAATGCGGTGAGGTATACAAAAAGTGGAGGAAGGATAGAGCTCAGTCTTTATAAAGAAGGTGAGGCCGGAGTTTTTATCATATCAGATACTGGGATAGGCATTCCCAAAGATTCGATTCCCTATATTTTTGACCGGTTTTATGTAGTGGAGAAGTCACGTTTTAAAGAGAGAGGTGGAGTGGGATTAGGACTTTCTATCATAAAAAGAGTGGCTGATATCCATGGGGCAGTTATCAATGTACGAAGTGAAATAAATAAAGGGACTGAATTTGAGATTAGATTTCCATTATCGGAAAGAGGCATGATTTGATTTTTATCCTTACAGGACCTCGTCATTCTGGGAAGACATCATTATTAAAAAGAATAGTTGATAGCCTAATAAGTGATAGTGTTCCAATGGATGGATTTTTGAGTTTTTCTGCTTATCATAATGATCATATCATTGGATATGACCTTTTTGATCTAAAGAAGCAGTTGTCACTCCCTTTTATCCGAAAAAAAGGAAAAGAACATTGGGATCAAGTAGGATCCTATTATTTTGTTCCTTTGGGTTTGGCTTATGCTAAGGAAATAATAAGCCAAAGTGAGAAAAGCTCTCTATTGATTGTGGATGAGTTAGGACCCCATGAATTAAAAGGGAAAGGCTTGTGGCCGGAGTTAAGAAAAATCATCTCTAAGAGTCATAAGAATTTACTCTTGGTTGTGAGAAAAAGTCTTTTATATCAATACTTGGGTGCGCTGGGGCAAAAAGGAATCAAAATTTTTGACATTGAAGATCAAGATGTAAAAAATATTTTAATGCAAGCTTTAAAAAGCCATATTAAATGATATGATTGAATTTCTTGACTTATATTACACAGCTGATATAACCTTAACATTTAAAAATCTCATGCATGAAATGAGTTTTATTTGGGGAAAAATTTTATTAAAAATCCATAAGGAGAATGAATAAATGAGACTAAGTAAAGTAAAATTTATGTTTGTTTTGGTTTTATTCGTTTTTTCTATAGTTTTGAATCCAAATATTCTGACTTCAGCCAAAAAGCCAAAAGAAAAAAATTTGGCTTTAGAGTGGCTAAATCAACCTGAAATAGTCAAAAAATTCGGGAAAATCTCAGATGCTATATGGTCTTATGCTGAACTGGGAATGCAAGAATTCAAGTCATCAAAATTACTGGCAGATACTTTGGAACAAGCTGGATTCACGGTTAAAAGAGGAGCCGCAGGGATTCCCACTTGTTTTGTGGCTTCCTATGGATCCGGATCTCCTGTTATAGGCATATTAGGGGAATATGATGCTTTACCCATGCTTTCTCAAAAAGGAAGGGTTCCCCAAAAAGAGCCAATATTAGAAGGAGCTCCAGGCCACGGATGCGGGCATAATACAATGGGAACTGCTGCCACAGCCGCAGCTATTGCTGTGAAGCAAGTGATGGAAAAGTATGGCATTGAAGGGACTATAAAAGTTTTTGGTTCTCCTGCTGAGGAAACTCTGATAAGCCGGCCTTATATGGTGAGAGTAGGTTTGTTTGATGACGTGGATGTGGTTATTGACAATCACAATTCCAGTTCTTTAGCCACAGGATATGGAATGAGTGGTAATGCACTTTTTTCCACAGTGTTTACCTTTAAAGGAACCACTTCACATGGAGCTTCACCCTGGACAGCTAAAAGTGCCTTAGATGCCGTAGAAATCATGAATGTGGCAGCCAATTATTTGCGAGAGCACCTTTATTTCACCTACCGGCTGCATTACGTGATTACCAAAGGAGGAGAGGCACCCAATGTGGTCCCAGATAAAACAAGTGTGTGGTATTTTGTAAGAAACAGTGACCAACGAGTGGAAGAAATGCACAAAAAGGTTCTCAATTGCGCCAAAGCAGGAGCGCTGGCAACAGGAACGGAGATGGAATTCCGTGTTTTGTCCGCTGTCCATCAGAGAAACGCCAATAAAGCCTTAGCAGAGCTTATTCAAGAAAATATTGAATTAGTGGGAATGCCGGAGTGGACAGAAGAAGAAAACGAATTTGCTAAAGCCATTCAGAAGGAACTGGGAAGAACAGAGACAGGGATGCCCACTAAAGTGGAGGCAATCAGAGATTTTAACAAACAGAGATTTGTGGGAGGTGGCTCCTCGGATGTGGCAGAGGTTACCAGGGTTGTTCCAACCGCAACTCTTCTTTTTCCGGGAAGGGTTCCAGGAACCATAGCCCATCATTGGTCAGCTGTGGCGAGTAATTACGGGTCTACAGCTTGGAAAGGATTGAATGCCGGAGCTAAGGTCATGGCTGCCACAGCCATTGATCTTTATTTGAATGAAAAATCATTAAATGCCATTAAGGAAGAATTTAGAGCCTATGAAAAAAAACATCCTTATAAGTCATTTCTCCCTGAAGATTCAGAGCCTCCTCTTGATTTGAATAAAGAACTGATGGAAAAATGGAGGCCAAAGATGGAAGAATATTATTTAGAGGTTAATAATAAATAAGGTGATTGTTTGAAGGAGAATAATAATGTTAAATCATAAAAAATGTTTATTGAGAGCTGTTTGTATAACCAGCCTTTTATCCATTATTCTACTTTTCAATCAGAGCTTTTTATACACTGATACTGAAAAGCCAGTTCTTCACGGAAAAAATTGGGTAGCCATAACAGGGAAACCTTTGGGAGCTACAGCCGGGGCCAAAATATTTGAAAGGGGAGGCAATGCTGTTGACGCTACTTGCGCTATGCTGGCTGCTGTGTGCACTATGTATGATGTATTGAGCTGGGGAGGAGAAACCCAGGCTTTAGTTTACAACCCTCATACCCAAAAGGTCATAGGGATCAATGCTCTCGGTGTGGCGCCCACTGGGGCGACTCCTGAATTTTTTAAGGAAAGGGGATTGGAATATCCTCCTGCTTATGGGCCTTTAGCTGCGGTAACTCCGGGAACTCCTGGGGGTCTTTTGACCATGCTGGCTGAGTTTGGGAGTATGAGCCTTAAGCAAGTTCTGGAGCCTGTGATGGAGATGGCCGAGGGATATCCAGTGGAACAAGAACTGGTCAGCCGGATTGAGCGGAGCAAAGAACGAATAAAAAAATGGCCCTATTCAAAAAAAGTTCTGCTCCCTCACTTAGGAGAAGAACATGAGGCCCCAGAGGTCGGTGAAATATTTAAACAGATCGATCTTCTCAATACTTTGAAAAAATTAGTGGAAGCTGAAGAAAAAGCATTACAGGAAGGGAAAAGCCGGAAACAGGCTATTTATGCGGCTTATGATAGGTTCTACAAAGGGGATGTAGCTGAAGAGTTTGTGAGGGGCTGTCAGGAACAAGGAGGGCTGATAACAAAACAGGATTTAGCAAATTGGAAGGTTTATCTGGAGGAACCTGTCACCACCACATACAAAGACATTAAAGTGTATAAATTAACCTGTTGGGTTCAAGGCCCTGTGATGCTTCAAATGCTGAATATGCTGGAAAATATTGACCTTAAAGAAATGGGTTATAACAGTGTGAATTATATTCACACTCTTTACCAAGTTATGAATCATGCTTATGCGGACAGAGATTTTTATTATGGAGATCCTTATTTTCCTCCAGAAGAACCAATAGAAGGGATTCTTTCAAAGGAATATGCCAAAGAAAGGCTTAAGAAATTAAACTGGAATGTTAATGATCCGGATGTCAAGCCAGGAAATCCGTATCCCTTTGAGGAAAAAACAAATCCTTATCTTGACCTTTTAAAAAAGTGGACAAATGTTGATCAGGATCAAAAAAAAGAAATGACTGATCAGGAAGAAGCGGCCTATGAGGCCAGCTTCACAGCAGGCACGACTTCCATTCAAGCTGCGGACAAAGAAGGATGGGTCGTTTCAGTCACTCCAAGTGGAGGTTGGATTCCAGCCTGTATTGCTGGCCGGACAGGAATCGGAATGAGTCAAAGGATGCAGAGTTTTGTTTTAGATAAAGAAAAAAATCCATTTAATGTGGTAGCTCCAGGAAAAAGACCCCGTGCCACTTTAACTCCAGGAATGGCTTTTAAAGATAACAAGCCTTTTCTTTCTTTTGCTGTACAGGGCGGTGATACTCAGGACCAAAATCTTCTTCAATTTTTCTTGAATATTGTTGAATTTGATATGAATGTACAAGAAGCTTGTGAAGCCTCTAATATTGTCAGCTATCAGATGCAGAGTTCTTTTGGAGATCACACAGCGCGGCCTGGAAGGCTGACTTTAAATGACAGTGTTCCTGAATCGGTCATTGAAATACTCAAAAATATGGGTTATGACATAAACACAAGTAAAAGAACATCAGGGCCTATTACTGCCATTTATTTTGACTGGAAGCACAAGACTTTGTGGGGAGGGGCCAGTAATTACGGGGATGATTATGGTATTGCCTGGTGAAACAGCAATCTAAAAAGATCGATATTGAAAAATCAGGATGTTGTTTTTTGTCTTGACTTTAAAGGAGGCCATGATATAAATTACCAAAAAGACCATTTGATTTATAAGTGATGAAGAATTCCCAAAGGGGGATATTGACATGGATATCAGTACAAACAGTGAATTGTTCAAAACATTTGATAATCTTAAGCTTTTCGAACAGTCGTACTCTTCTGAAAAAGATATAAAAGGTGTCATTGTTATCCTCCATGGACTGACTGAGCACAGTGGGTTTTATTCTAAAGTGTCAAGAATTTTCTCTGAACATCAATATGCGGTTAACTTGTTTGACATGAGAGGCCATGGAAAGTCTGACGGGCTCATGGGTCTTATTGATTCTCTTGATGATTATTTGAATGACCTCTCAGTCTTTTTAGATATAGTAAAAAACAGATATCCGAAAACACCTGTTTTCTTGCTTGGGCAGGGAATGGGTGGAACCTTATCAGCTCTCTATGTGATAGAAAACAGACCGGATATTAGAGGATTGATAATGTGCGCATCTTCTCTTGATATAACCAAATTTATTTCTCCCTTTGTGCAAAACATTTCCTTGATTCTAGGTAAGTTATTTTCTGGATGGCCTTTAATAAAAATGAATTCCAGTGCTTTATCCCAAGATCCTCTAGTAATCCAGGACTATGAAAAGGATCCACTGATTTATCATGGAAAAATCTACGCAAGAACTTGTTCGGAGTTGATAAGAGCATCAAAAACAGTCATGAAACGTGGGGATGAAATCAAAACACCTATCCTCATTGTTCACGGCAAACAGGATCAGTTATACAGATTTGAGGGCAGTAAAGCACTGTATGAAAAAATTGAATACACTGATAAAACCATCAAGCTGTATAAAGATCATTATCATTCATTATTGATTGAGTCAGATGGTAAAGATGTGATTAAAGATATCATTCAATGGACAGATTCTCACGTAAGAACCACTTAATCTGAACTATTCTTCGGAATAATTCAGATTATCTTGTTGTCTCAGATGTGGTTTTTATTTATACCAGTGATCCTTGAGGATTGAACCATTCTTGGTCAATTCCTTTCCATCTACATTGAGTTTGAATGTATATTCTCCACATATGACAGGTTCGTAGGCATAGTTGACATCTATGTCCAGATCATATCCGTAGGATTTGTACATTTTGATGCGTTCTTGGATTCTTTTTTTCTCCTCAGGTGATCTTTCCACTCTTTTTGTCATATTCCAGATGACCTGATTCAGTCCTGATTGATTTTTGGCTTTGATCTCATTGATTAGTAAATTCCCATCAAAAACTTTGATTTTGATATCATTTTCAGCTGGATTTTTTAGATAATAATTTATAACCAGTCCTCTAGGTTCACTTTCTCCTCTAAAATTTGATGAACTGTAATTGATATTTTTGTTGCTAACCCATTTTACTTTAGGCTCAATGTTAAATAAATAAGCATCTTTTTCAAAAACTTCTTCTGATAATTCCTGAAAAACAGTGATGTCTGTAATAAAAATGCCTCGGCCGTGAGTGGCAACCACGAGATCATTTTCTCGGGGATGAATGACCATATCTTGCACTGGCTGGGTAGGCATATC
The DNA here is from genome assembly GCA_041686095.1 of Candidatus Aminicenantota bacterium. Taxonomy (GTDB): domain Bacteria; phylum Acidobacteriota; class Aminicenantia; order Aminicenantales; family Aminicenantaceae; genus WJMT01. The sequence continues at coordinate 21,847 of JAWLEN010000011.1, read as the reverse complement.
CCCTTTCATCTTGTTCCAATTTTTCCCACCATCGATTGAGACATACACAGCAAATTCTGTTCCCACAAACAGCAGATCAGGATTTTTATGATCTTCTCTAATAACATTGACAGGCTCATCTGGAAGATTAGATGTGATGGAAGTCCAAGATTTTCCATAATCATCTGTTTTATACAGAAAAGCCCTAAAGTCATCTCTTCGGTAACCTGTGTAGGAGACATAAGCGGTTCCTGGAAAGTGATGAGAGGCTATGACTCTGCTGATCCAATAGCCGGGATTATCTACTATATTTTGGTTTAATTGGGTCCAGTCTTTGCCTCTATTTCTTGTTATCCAAACATTCCCGTCATCGGTTCCAATCCATAAGAGTCCTTCAATAAGAGGGGATTCATCTATAGTGGTTATGGTGCAGTACTGAATGTTTCCGTCTCCACCTTTACCAGTGGTCAGCTTTTCAGGGTCGTTGGTGGTTAAATCCGGGCTGATCACTTCCCAAGTTTCTCCTCTGTAAGGTGATCTGACCACTTTATTGCCGCAGTGGTATATGACATCACTGTTGTGTGGAGATACCAGAATAGGGGAGTTCCAGTTCCACCTCATGTCTCTATCAACATTTCGGTAGGCAATGCTTTTGGTCTCTCCGGTTAGAAGATCGATTCTTTGAAGAGGCCCGAATTGGGATTCATTGTAAAGATATCTGTTGTTGTTCCAGTCAAATACATTGTACATTCCGTCTCCTCCGCCCACTCTCTGCCAGTCTTCAAATTGGATGGGGCTGTGATCACGTTTAGTGCTGGGACCCATTTGAGAACCATTATCCTGCAGACCTCCGGCCACATTGTAAGGATAGGACATATCCACACCCACAGCATAAAATTGAGCTAAGGGAATATTGTCAGGATGATACCAGTTTTTACCTCCGTCATAAGTGATGCCCATCCCATGGTCATAGCCCAACCACATATGGTTGGAATCTCTTGGATCGATCCAGAGAGCATGATCGTCTCCTCCAAATCCGAGAGGACGTCTTTTCCATTTTTTTCCTCCATCATAGGTTCCCCAGGAAGCTGCGCTCAAAACATGAACAACTTGATCATTGTTTGGATCTATAATGATCTGGCCGTAATAATAGGCTGGAGCGCCTCCAATGCTTTGTCCATCTGGACTTACTTTTTCCCAGGTTTCTCCGGCATCATCTGAACGATAGACTTCTCCTCCTATCATTCCTTCACTTGATTTGTCTTCAAGAAGCTCTTGATATCTTTCTTCATCTGACATTCCTGGTTTGTTGGCATTTTCTATGGTGGCATACACGATGTTGGGATTCTTTTTATAAACATCAATTCCTATGCGCCCCAGCATTCCTTCCGGAAGCCCTCCACTTAGTTTTTTCCAGGTTTTTCCAGCATCAGTTGATTTGTAAATACGGCTTCCTGGCCCTCCTAGATTAAAGGTGTAAGGTTTTCTGACTTTGTCATAAGTAGCCGCATAAAGGATATCGGGATTTTTTGGATCCATCACGCAGTCCACCACTCCAATGTGTTTTCCTTTGACCACCACATCCAGAACTTTGTCCCAATTTTTTCCTCCATCTTCTGTCTTGTAGAGCCCTTGTTCAGGATTTTCTGAATACAAATGACCTAGAGCAGCCACATAAAGGATATCCGGATTGTTGGGATGTATTTCAATGGCTCCTATGTGGTGAGACTCTTTAAGTCCCATGTTTTTCCAGGTTTTTCCTCCATCTGTGGATTTGTACATTCCATCTCCCCAGTAAGCACTTCGGCTGTTGTTAGCTTCTCCAGTTCCAACCCAAACAATATCAGGATTTGATGGGCATACAGCCACATCACCTATGGAAAAAACAGGTTGGTTGGTAAAAAGAGGTTGGAATGTTATACCGTTGTTTGTAGTCTTCCACAGGCCCCCTGAGGCTGTGGCCGCATAAAAAGTATTTGGCTCTTTTTCACACCATGCAAAGTCAACATATCTACCGCCTTGACGGGTGGGGCCGATTTCACGATATTCGATTCGGTCCAAAATATTTTTGGTGATATCGTTGCTGAATGCAAAAGAAGCGGAAATCAGTAGAGTGATTGCCAGTAATAAAGTCATTAGGCTAAAATACTTAATCTTTGAAAATTTCATAGATCCTCCTGAAGATTTGTTTACTTTTAATTGGAAAAATAAGCTTATCCTCCGATAAAAGAACTTATTAAGGGAATTCATACTATCACCAAGAGATGTGATTTTCAAGAAATATTAGATATTTTAGATAAGCAAGCTTTTACACGGAATTAAAGAGGCTTATAGATATAAAGAAGTCTATTTATCAAAAAGATAAATAGTGTAAGAGATTGGATTAATGATTGCAGAAAAGATTCTATGTTTGATATGATATCTCTCCTCCAAAAAAAAGACAGTCCCGGTCAAAAAAGACTAGGAATACGAGACATCAGGAGTTTTGCATGAATTTTCTAGAAAATTTTGTCAGCGTGATCACTGAATTCATTTGGGGACCTTTGATGTTGATACTGCTTTTAGGAGGAGGAATCTATTTATCTATTCGGGTTGGTTTCATCCAATTCAGACACTTTGGATTGGTGTGGTCTCAAACTATTGGTTCACTTTTTCGAAAGCAGGAAAAAAAGAATAATAAAAAAGGAACCATCACTCCATTTCAGGCGGTTACAGCTGAACTAGGATCCACAGTAGGGGCATCCAATATTATCGGTGTATCTGTGGCTTTGTTTTTTGGAGGGCCTGGAGCTCTCTTCTGGATGTGGGCTACTGCATTTGTTGGGATGGCCACAAAATACTCTGAAATCGTGCTCAGTATTATTTACAGGGAAAAAGACAAAAAAGGGGAGTTTGTGGGCGGTCCTATGTATTATCTAAGAAAAGGACTGGGTTCTAAATTTTTAGCGGTATGTTTTTCATTTTTCTTCATAGTCGAAATATTTTCCAGCATTATGGTTCAGGCTAATTCTGCCGCGGGTTCAGCAGTCTCCTTAGGCATAAATCCATGGATTTCTGGTCTGATTATTTCGTCTCTATTGACTGTGATTGTTTTTGGAGGGGTGAGGAGAGTAGGCAAGGTTTCTGAAAGATTCGTTCCGTTTATGTCTTTTTTGTATTTGGTAGGTTCATTGGTGATTATTTTTTTTCATATAAAAGTACTTCCTTCAGTTTTTTTGTTGATATTTAAAGAAGCGTTTTGTTTTAAATCTGTGGCGGGAGGGTTTGCTGGGAGCTCCCTTTTTATGGCTTTACGTTGGGGAACAGCACGTGGATTGTATTCTAATGAAGCTGGGATGGGAAGCGCTCCCATTGCCCATGCGGCTGCTGTGACAGATCATCCTGCACGGCAGGGGTTGTGGGGAATTTTCAGTGTTTTTTTTGACACCATTGTGGTGGGAACCGTGACTGGCTTGGTTCTTTTAACTACAGGTATTTGGAAGGCTTCAGGAATGGAAGCTTCAGCATTACCTGCCAAAGCTTTTACTGGTTTCTATGGACCTATAGGAGGAGTTTTGGTTAGTTTGTCATTATTGTTTTTTGTCATATCCACCATTTATGTCATAGCATTTTACGGGGAAAAACTGGCATTTTTTTTATTTGGCATGCGTTTTTCAATAGTGATGAGATTTGTCTATATAGCAGCCTGTTTCATAGGATCCATAGGTGGCTTGAAGACGGTCTGGCTTTTTCTAGATTTTTTCTTAGCGTTAGTGGTGATACCGAATTTAATCGGTGTCATAGGACTTTCTTCAAAAGTGAAGGAAAAAACAAAACAATTTTTTGTAATTTACAAATAACCGAATAAGCAAATTTAAAATGTTGAATAATTATAAAAAAGATCGACTAAAATTTGACAAAGAATTTCGTTGCCATATATTAATAATGGGAGGGAAATTTGGAATCCAGTAAATATTTTGCTCATTTCACTGTTTCAAAGAAATTAGTTGACCTCATTGAAAGCAATGCTGATGAACTAACAATAAGATGTATTAATAATTTAAGGGATCATTCCAGCACTTTGACGTATCATACTTATGATGAAAATAAACTATATAGACGTGTTTATAGAGTATACAGTCAGTTGGGTAAATGGATATCACGGGAAACATCCAAAGAAGAAATAGCCGCCCATTATGAAGCTCTGGGGGCTCAAAGAAAAAAAGAAGGATTCAAGCTTTCAGAAGTCATTCAAGCTCTTATTATTCTCCGCCGCCATCTTTGGCTTAAGGTGTTGGCTGAAGGTTTTATTGACAATGTGATTGAATTGAATCAGGCTCTGGCATTGAACAACCGAGTCATATTATTTTTTGATAGAGCTATCCATTACGCCATAAAAGGTTACGAAGAAGCTGATTAGATCATCTTTTCTCACACTCAGCCTTGAAGTCATTAATTTTAGTGCCTATTAACAACCCATCAAAACAAGATTAATACTGTTTTGACAACCTTATATTCCTATGTTATAAGATTTCCCATGAAGAGGAATATTTTATCTTCATGATTAACCGAAAAATGAATCTATATTCAAGAAAAATCGCTCATCCCATTAGAATAATCCTTATGTTTTTCCTGGGGGGGTTAATCTGTCTTCTATCCGCATGCCAGAGCAGCCAACCAAGTTCCCTTACCTTGATTTTTACCAATGATATTCATGGTGTTTACAAACCTTATCAAATAGACTATTTTGGAAAAAGCCGTTTGGTTGGGGGAATGGAAGCATTGAGTCATTATATTAAAAATATCCGGACAAAAGACAAAAATGTTATCTTGATCGACAGCGGTGATATAATGACCGGAACTCTTGCCAGCCAGAAAATGCATAAGGGAGTTTATGGGGGAGCTATGATCGAATTTTTAAATATTTTGGGATATGATCTTCGTTGTCCGGGGAATCATGGATTTGATCTGGGCATAGAAAATGTAATCTCTTGTTTTAAATTAACTGACTTTCCAGTCATTATGGCTAATTTGATTTATAAGGATACTCAAGAACTGATCGCTCCTTCTGCTTACCATATTATTGATAAAGGTTCCCTGCGAGTCGGTTTTATTGCTGTGATGGAAGAAAATTTTTTTGAGGAAGTTAAGAGAGAAAACACCAGGAATATAGAATTGTTGCCTATAATTCCTACATTAAATAAGTATATTTCCAAAATAGAACCTTTGACTGACATTATAGTGGTTCTTTCACATGCTCGTTTCTATACTGGAGAGAAGATTGCTAGGGAAGTCCCAGGTATAAATGTGGTGCTGGTGGCGGCTGAGGATGGGAAATTCAATAATATAAATGGGGTATTGGTGAAGTCGACCTATGGGCATTTAAGAACGTTCGGTTATATAAATCTTAAATTAAGCCAAGGAACCATAAGGAGTTATCATGAAGATCTGAAATGGCTGTGGGCTGATGGAAAGATCAGGCCGGATCCAGAAGTTTCAGAGTTGGTCAGGGATGTTGATTCTGTGATCAGTGAGGAGTATGGTCAAAAATTCGGAAGAGCTTTAAAAGACATAGTAAATAAAAGTGATAATACTGAGAACCCGATTGGAAATTGGATAACAGATGTTTTGCGCTGGAAAACAGGGGCTCAAATAGGATTGTATAATTCGAGAGGAATTAGAAACAGCCTTAGATCTGGATGGATTACAGGTGAGGATATTTTTGAAGTCACTCCATTCTATAATGAATTAGTTATGTTTTGCATCACTGGTGAGCAGTTAAAAAGCGCGTTTGAAAAAGATATCGAAAGGGGACGCGATCGATTGCAGGTCTCAGGATTGAGATATGAATATTATCCAAAAGAGACAAAGCCTTATGGAAAGCGAGTTTGGTTGTTAGAAGTGAATGGAGAAAAAGTCGTTTTTCAGGGAAAATTGATTCATCCTGATAAAATATTCACAGCTGTAAGTAATGATTATGTGGTAAGCCAGGCTGAAAGCAAGTATATAGGATGTTCTCTTGAGGATATAGAGAGGACTGGATTGACTCTTAATGAAGTGTTGATATCTTGGCTTAAAGAATTTCATGCTCTGGATTACTCAACTGAGAACCGAATTGTGAAAAAAGAATGAAATGGATATTTAAATATGAAAAAAAGAAAATTTTTTATTGTGGATGTATTTGCTGAAAAAAAATATTCAGGAAACCAACTGGCTGTTTTTATGAATGCGGATGATTTATCAAGGAATGATATGCAGCAAATAGCAAAAGAAATCAATTATTCTGAAACCACATTTGTTCTTTCAAGGGAAAAAGAATCCAGTGGGTATAAGGTCCGCATATTTACGCCAGAAAAAGAGGTCCCTTTTGCTGGGCATCCTACCCTTGGAACCGCTTATATAATACAGAGAGAGGTTATTAAAGATATGACAAATGAGATTGTCCTGAATTTAAAAGCGGGAAATATTCCAGTTGCTTTTAAATATAAGGATAACAAGCCCTCTGTCCTTTTCATGAAGCAAAATTTTCCTGTATTTGGTGAGATTTTTGATAAAAAAAGTATTTCAAATGCCTTGGGTTTAAAGGAAAGTGATCTCATGAAAGATTTTCCGGTACAGGAAGTATCGACCGGACTTCCCTTTATAATTGTGGCATTAAAAAGTCTAAAAGCAGTTAAAAAAGCTTGCGTCAATAAAAAGCTGTTTTATAAAATCATAAATAACAGAGATGCTAAGGCTGTTCTTATTTTCAGTAAAGAAACCTATTCTGATAACAATGAACTAAATGTTCGGGTATTTGCTGATTATTTTGGAGTTCCTGAGGATCCAGCTACCGGCAGCGCTAATGGCTGTCTTGCAGGATATCTTATTGAGCACAATTACTTTAACCAGCAGAAGATTGATATTAAAGTCGAACAGGGTTATGAATTAGGAAGGCCTTCAAAGCTCTATTTAAAAGCGCAAAGGAGAGAGGGGAAAATAGAGATTTTGGTGGGAGGAAAAGTCTTTTTAACAGCAAAGGGAGAATTTATTTGATAGAGATAAAAATCTATTGATTTTATCAAGTCTTGTTTGTATAATTTTTTCAATATTGACAGGAAGGAGATAACATGAAAAGAACATTGACAATTATCTTTACATTAATTTTATTTGCATCCCTATCTTATTCGGCTGATGTGTATATCAAACAGCAATCTCATACTGACGCCGTTGAGATGATGGGACAGAGCCAGCCCGCTAAAGATGAAGTTAATCATATCTGGCTTGGTGACAACAAAATGGCCACTCATGGAACAGACCAGTCAGTCATAATCAACCTTAATGATAAAAAGATGTATATGATAAACCATCAAAACAAAACTTTTGTTGAAATGGACTTGCCTCTGGATATAAGTCAGTATTTTCCTCCTCAGTTTTCTCAGATGATGAGCAATATAACAGTAAAGGTCAATCCTACTGGGGAGACTGAAAAAATCAAAGATTGGAAGTGTGCAGGTTATGATGTAGAGATAAATATAATGATGATGACCACTAAACAAAAAATTTGGGCAAGCACCGATGTTCCTTTTGATTGGAAAAAGTATTCTGAAGATATGCTTCCAAAATTAATTCAAAGCACCATGATGTTGGGTGAAGACTCTGCTGAAGAATTTATGAAGATAAAAGGCTTCCAGATTAAAACAGAATCCACCATGAATATGATGGGAACAGAGGTTAAGTCCACTTCTGAAGTGGTTGAGATCACAAAAAAGGATGCTCCAGCAGGAACGTTTGATCCCCCCTCTGATTATGAGAAGAAAGATAAGTTTTCTATGGAGGATCTACAGAGAAGATAACAATCAGCTTTAAATTTCAAATCTTTTTTATCTGGATTCTGTAAAGAATCCAACTTTATATTCAAAAGATTCTGTCTGCTTAATAAGCCTCCTTGAATTGACATTATCACAGGCTGCTGCTACATTCAGAAATAGAGGAGGTATTAAATGGAAATTCAACTAAAAAGTAAGGCTTTTGATAACGGGGGGACGATTCCTGAGAAATACACATGTGATGGAGACGACATGTCTCCACCCCTTTCTTGGAAATCAGTTCCTGAGGAAACAAAAAGCATTGCCCTTATTTGTGATGATCCGGATGCGCCTACAGGAACTTGGGTGCACTGGGTCGTTTATAATCTTCCACCCGACTTAAGAGAACTAAAGGAAAACATCACTCCCGAGAGAAAGATAGAAAATGGGGGGATTCAAGGAATGAATGATTTTAAGAAAATTGGTTATGGGGGTCCCTGCCCTCCGGGAGGAACCCATCGGTACTTTTTTAAGATTTATGCCCTTGATACAGTGATTGATTTAGATCCAGGAGCGACAAAATCTCATCTGTTGATTGCTATGGAAGGACATATCCTTGCTAAAGAGGATTTGATGGGAAAATACAGTCGATAATTTGGATAGGGAATGAAGAACCGATTTTCTCTTAAAATATTTTTGTTTTTATTTTTTGGCTCTGTTTTCTTTTTTCACTCAATCTTTTTAAACGCTCAATATTACGGTCGGAATAAAGTCCAATACAAAACATTTGATTATAAGGTGATGGAGACAGAGCATTTTGATATATATTTTTATCCTGAAATGAAGGATGCAGCTGTTCAGGCTGCAAGAATGGCTGAGCGGTGGTATGCGAGATATTCACGTCTTCTCCGCCATGACCTTGAAGGAAAGCAGCCCCTCATTCTATACGCCAGTTCAACTCATTTTCATCAGACCACAGCCATTTCAGGAAATATAGGAGAAGGGACAGGAGGAGTTACAGAAATTTTAAAAAGGAGAATCGTGCTTCCTTTTGGAGCTACACTATCAGCAACAGATCATGTGATCGGACATGAACTTGTCCACGCTTTTCAGTTTGACATCACATCTATAGGAAATTCTTCTTATGCCAGAATGGCATCTCCATTGCTCCAACTTCCCTTATGGCTGATAGAAGGCATGGCTGAATATCTTTCTATTGGACCTATGGATGCCAATACCTCTATGTGGATGAGAGATGCTGTTAAAAAGGGAGAACTTCCTTCAATAAAAAAGCTCAGGAATCCAAGATTTTTTCCTTACAGATATGGGCAGTCCTTATGGGCTTATATCACAGGAAAATGGGGAGATAGAGCTGTGTCCAGTATAATAAGGAGCGCGGCACGGACCGGAGACTATAAGTCAGCCATTGAGAGTTCACTGAAAATCGATATAGAAACTTTGTCCAAAGATTGGCATAGGGCACTTAATGAATCTTACAACCCACTTTTAAATAAAACCCAGGTTTCTTTCAAATCCGATTATCCTGTTATAGAGGGCAGTGAAGAAGTTAGGCTGAATGTGACTCCTTCTATAAGTCCGGATGGAAGCAAAGTGGTGTACTTTTCTAGTAAAAATTTATTTTCAATTGAATTATACATGGCAGATGTCAAGACAGGGAAAACAATAAGGAAACTCACCAGTACTGCCTTAAATCCACATTTTGAGAGTATTCATTTTATTAAATCCGCTGGAAGCTGGGATTCACAAGGTAAATATTTTGCCTTTGGTGCCATAAACAAGGGAAAACCAATCATAAGTATCATTGATGCTGAAACAGGAAAGAGAGAGAGAGAAATCGTATTTGAAGAATTGGATGAAATATTAGGACCCACTTGGTCTCCAGATGGAAGACGGATCGCTTTTTCTGCCCAAAAAGGGGGCACTTCAGATATATATATATATGACCTTAAAAAAAGAAGCTTAAGGAGATTAACCAAAGATCCCTATGGAGATCTGCATCCAGCTTGGTCACCAGATGGAAAGTCTATTGCTTTTGCTACAGAGAGATTCTCTACAGATTTATCAGTTTTAAATATAGGTAACCTTGAATTGGCTCTCATAGATCCTATTACAGGAGTGATTTCCAGGGTGACTGGTTTTGAAGGAGCTAAGAATATAAATCCTCAGTGGTCAGCTGATTCAAAAAAGCTTTATTTTCTCTCAGATCATAATGGCATTAGTAATATTTACCTGATTGATCTCGAATCCAAAAAGGTAACTGAAATAACAAATGTTTATACTGGGGTGACAGGCATCACCGCTACCAGTCCTGCTTTCTCCGTTGCCCAGAAGAATCCGATCATTGCTTATTGCATGTATAATAACGGCGCTTACAGTATATATTATGAGAATATTGGGAGCTTCAGACCTGAAAAAAGAAGAAAAATAGATTTTGGAAATCTAAAACCTTCACTTCTTCCTCCAAGAAAAAAACCTGAAGGAGAAATCATAAACCTTATTCAGAATCCTTTTTACGGCCTTCCAGAGAAAGCTGATTATAAGGTCACTGATTATAAGCCTGAATTAGAGCTTGATTTTATCAGCCAACCCAGTGTCGCTATAGGCGCTGATAGATTTGGTCTTTATACAGGGGGAGGAGTTTCTTTATTTTTTAGTGACATGTTGGGCTATCACAGCTTATCTTCAATCCTTCAGCTCAACAACCGTCTGATTGATTCAGTTGGAGTTGTGGGTTATAAAAACAATCGGCGACGCATTCATTGGGGTGGTGTTATCCAGCGTATTCCCTATATAACAGGTGGTTATTCATTGGAACTTGAAGAAACAAACGGGGTTCCTGTAGTAAAAGAAAAACAATACATTTTCCGCCAGATCAATTATCAGATAACTGGTTTTGCAGATTATCCTTTTTCCAGAGTTTCCAGAATAGAATTGGCCAGTGGCTACCGCTTTATCCATTACAACAGTGAGGTATGGACCTCGACCTATTCCGGATGGGATGGGATTCAATTGGATCTTGAGAAAGAAAAGCTTCCTTCTCCCTCTGGACTGAGTTTAGGTTATTTTGATCTGGCATTGATTCATGATAGTTCATATTTTGGGGCGACCAGTCCTATTATAGGGAATAACTATATACTGGAAGTTTCTCCTTATTTTGGCACTATTGATTTTGTGAATGTGATTGCAGACTATAGGCAGTATTTTATGCCTGTTCGTCCTTTCACCCTTGCTTTTCGCTTTCTCCATTACGGTCGATATGGCAAAGGTGCGGAAGATCAGAGAATGTATCCTATTTTCCTTGGATATGAATCGTTTGTCCGGGGTTATAATAGAAATTCTTTCAGTATTGAGGAATGCGGTTCTAAAGGGGATTGTTTTGCTTTTGACCGGTTGTTCGGAAGCAAGGTGATGGTTGCCAATGCAGAACTTCGGTTTCCTCTTTTTCAGATCTTAGGAATAGGCAAAGGTTATTATGGCATATTTCCTGCTGATTTTATTGCTTTTTTCGATTCCGGGTTGGCTTGGATGGATGAAGGAGAGGAAAGAGCTTGGTTTCTAGGAGGAAAAAGAGAGCTGGTCACCAGTGCCGGAATAGGATTGAGGATCAATTTGTTTGGCTATTTTGTGCTAGGAGTATCTTATGTAACTCCTTTCAGCAGACCGGAAAAGAACGGGTATTTTCAAATCACTTTTATGCCCGGCTTCTAACATAAACTATTCATAAAAAAATGGCGATGCCCTTTATTATTAATTTATTTTCAAAGATGTGAACGATTTTTTTAAGAGCCATTATCTGATTACTTTTCCTGTTTTTATTTTCAATTTTAATCGCCATTTTTTTACCATTGAGGCGAGCCGAATATGAAACTCAGATATGGCTTGTGCTCCGCTCAGATTTTAAACGCCATTCTTCGCACTGTGTTCTCGGCTGCTGCGCAACTCCCCCCGTCCGTGGGTCAAACATGCTCCCAGCTCAGCTCCGCTGAGTTCCCTCAAACACAGCACTCAGAAGGCTAAATCTTCAAAGTCGCTTCAGCCATACCTGAATTTCATTAAGTTTACATTAATCAGCTTGTGAATAATCCATGATTTCATGGATTATTCAAGTTTTATTCAGAAGAGGCCGAATAATTTAGCTGCCATTATGATGATAGCGATAGCAAGTATGATGCGAATTACTTTTTCTCCTCCTTTAACAGCTGCCCGAGCTCCCCACCATCCTCCAATTCCATTTCCAGCAGCTAAAATGAGCCCATATTTCCAGCTGACATTACCTGTATATAAAAAAATGACAAAAGCAGGTATAGTATAAATAAGAATGATAAATACTTTGTGCATGTTGACAAGGACTAAATTGACTCTTAAAAGATGATATAAGGCCGCCATAAAAAGAAAGCCAACCCCGACTTGAAGAAACCCTCCGTAAAAGCCTATCCCGAATAAAGCTGGATAAATAAACCAGCTTCTCTTTAAATGATGTTTACTGTTTTCATCTTTATAAGAGCGGCTAAAGAACATAGAGATAACAATAAATATGAGCACTCCTCCTAAAATTTTCTGAAAGAGCAGGTTGCTTACTTGGGTGGCTGCAATAGCTCCGATGACAGCTCCCGGAAGGGTAAACAGCGCTAAAAATGAGCTTTTCTTGAAACTTTGAACCTTGTTTTTTTTAAAGGACGCCACGGCAAATATGTTTTGGAGTATAAGCCCGATTCGGTTTGTCCCATTAGCTGCAGCTGAATCCAGACCCATAAATATCAACGTAGGTAAAGTTAAGCTTGAACCACCGCCTGCATTGACATTAATAAATCCAGCAATAGCGCCAACCACAAAGAGAAGAAGTAAATGAGCCCATTCCATTTGAATTCTATTTTTCTAAATTATTTTCTGCCAAAGGAGAAAGTTATCATACAATATTTAAAACGAAGACTCCACCTGAATTTCAAGGGGGTTGCTTGAGAAGAAAAAATAACCCATAATAATAATCATTAAAATGAATTCAGGTAAAATGCATCCATTTTTAGATGAAAGCGTCCAGAAGAAAGCCAGGGTTTATGAAAGAGAAAAGCGTGTTTTTGGGTTAGTAAAAATGTTTGTGCTTGTTATTATCATTCTTGCTTTTTATTTTTCTGGATTAAGCCATAAACTTGCCTATATGTATCCAGACAGTTCTATAATCCTTACTTTCATTATTTATGTATTTTGTTTTCAAGCGTCTATTTTTATGCTGACACTTCCTCTTGATTACCTCAGCAGTTATTCACATGAGCATAAATGGGGTTTTTCTAATCATACGGTTAAGAGTTGGTTGATTGAGCAAGGGAAGTCATTTTTGGTTGGTCTGATTGTGATGTGGGTTGTATTAAGTCTTCTTTTTTTCATCATGGCTGAATTTCCTCGATTTTGGTGGTTGATCGCTGGTTTAGCCAGCGCCTTAGTTAGTGTGGTGTTCTCAACTCTTTTTCCTATTTTAGTTTTCCCAATATTCAACAAATACACCCCTATTAGAAACAAAGTTCTCATTGATGCTCTGGAAAAAATACTTTCCAAGGAAGGCCTTAAAAGCAGTGGTTTTTTTATGGAAGATATGAGTCGAAACACAAAAAAAGAGAATGCTTTTTTAGCTGGTTTGGGAAAGACAAGAAGAGTTGTCCTTGGAGACAATTTAGTCAATAATATGTCTGTACCTGAAATAGTTTCTGTTATAGCCCATGAGGTCGGTCATTACAAGTATAAACATATACGGAAATTCATAATGATGGGCACTTTTCAGCAGATCATTGTATTTTTTCTGTTGGACCGTATTATGAGGTTCCTTTTTATTGATTTCTTAAGTGGAGTTCGAGCTAATCTCGCTCTTTTTCCCTTTTTTGTTCTTATATTAGGAATCATTTCCACTTTTTTATTCAGTCCCTCGGGAAATGCGATTTCCAGATATTTTGAGAAGCAGGCAGATCAATATGCTCTTGAAAACATCCAAGATAAAAGCTCATTTTCACATGCCATAGCCGGGCTTGCCAATCGAAATCTAATCAATGCCTATCCCGAAAAATGGATGAAGTATCTTTTTTACTCTCATCCTCCTGTGGGAGAAAGGCTTGAAATGGTCAAAAAATAGATTGTTTTTTTAATAAACTTTATTTAGGATTAAAACGTTATTGACTTAAACCGATATGAGCCAAAAAAAAGTAGAAACTAAAGTCGAATTAGTTCAAGAAAACAAAAAACTGAAAAAAAAGCTATCAGAGCTGGAGACTGGTTTTGTTGAAATGAAATTGGAGTTGGAATCTGCAAGAAAAAAACAGAAAAATTTACTGTTTATAATTAATTCAGCAGAAGAACATTTTTTTATTTTGGGTTTAGATGGATCTTTTATTCGTTATTATCAGGATTATGATAAAGCTGATCTTTTTTTGCCGCCTGATAAATTTTTGGGAAAACATTTTAGTGATTTATTTCCTATAGATGCGACCGAAAAGATACAAAAAGCATTAAATGAAGTGGAGGATACCAATAAGACTTCGAGTTTCAGATATTCCATGGATGTGGAAGGAAAAGAGAATATTTTCAAAGTAAAGATCTCAAAGCTTGATTCTAAAGATGGAAAATTTTTTGGTTTTTTACTTGGAATCAAGAACATAACAGAGAAGAAAAAACAAGAAAATCTATTAAAGGAAAACGAACAAAAGTACAGAGCCATCTTTATGCAGAGCACAGAGTATGTTTTTCTTGCTGATATTGACACCAAGGGGATATTGGAAGCCAACAAAGCTGTTCAAAATTTACTTGGGTATTCCAATGATGAAATTAAAGATTTGACTCTTTATGATTTTTTAGTAATCGATCAGGAAGATGTATATCAAAGGATTATAGATGTACTTGAAAAGCATTCTTATTATATCGGAGAAAAGAAATTTAGACGTAAAAATGGGTCATTTGTGGATGTCGAAATCAGTGTCAGTATTATTTCCTATAGCAGCAAGAGAGTGCTGTGTTTTGTAGCTAGAGATATCACTCCTAGAAAATTAGCTGAAAGGCAACTCTACTATGCCGCAACACATGACCGGTTAACTGGATTAAAAAACAGGCTTTTATTCTATGAAATGCTGGGGAAGGAACTTGCTAGGGCGCGCCGGAACAAATTTATGAGCGCGTTGATTTATATAGACTTGGATAATTTTAAATTGGTCAATGATACAAAAGGACACAGTACTGGAGACAAACTGTTGATCGCTGTGGGATCTCGATTGAATTCCCTCAAGAGAGATTCAGATGTTTTAGCACGTATGGGAGGGGATGAATATATTATCCTTCTTTCCGAAATAAAGGAAGAGGACCATGTTTCCAAAAAGGCTCAAGGTATATTATCTGAGCTCCGGAGACCTTTTGAGATCGATGGATTTCATATTGAGATCACAGCCAGTATTGGATATTCAATATTCCCCGAAGATGAGACTTCTTATGACGGTCTTATTAAAGCCGCAGATGTAGCTATGTATTTTGCTAAAACTCATGGTGGAGACCAATGCAAGGGATATTCTCCTGACTTAAAAGAAAAATCAGGACGTCGTTAAGTAAAAGGCTCTTCTCCATCCCAACAATAAGTGCATAATTTGTTTTTAGGCAAGCCTATGGCGTCCACTAAGTCTGTCATCTTTTGATACTTTAAGGAAGTAAGATTAAGTCTCCTTCTTATTTTATCCACCATCTGATTGTACTTTTGAGATCCATATTTTGCGTATTCCTGGATATCTGTGAAATCACTATTTTCCAACTGACTAATGGCTCGTCTTGCTGCAAGGTCGAGCTCAGACTTTGACCTGGAAAAATTCAGGTATTTACATTTATACAGGAGAGGAGGACAGGCTGGTCTCATGTGGACTTCTAAGGCTCCAAGTTCAAATAATCTTAGTATGGTATCTTTTAGTTGTGTTCCCCGAACAATTGAATCTTCACAAAAAAGAAGTTTTTTTTGCTCAATCATTTCATGCACAGGGATAAGTTTCATTCTGGCGACTAAATCTCTTGCCTTTTGTTCTTGAGGCATAAAACTTCTCTGCCATGTTGGCGTGTATTTCACAAAAGGTCTTTTAAAAGGAATTCCTGTTTTGTTTGAATAGCCAAGCCCATGAGCGATGCCGGAATCAGGAATTCCAGCCACGAAATCAGGTCTGATATCATCATTTTCAGCAAGCTTGGATCCGCATCTGTTTCTGACATATTCAACATTGATTCCTTCATAGCTGGAGGAAGGATATCCATAGTATACCCAGAGAAAGGCACATATCTGCATATTATCCTGAGGAGGCTTTTTTTGTTGAAAACCATCCTTAGATATAAATAATATTTCTCCAGGTCCCAGATATTTAATAATTTTGTAACCTAAATTAGGGAAAGAGCAGGTTTCTAGAGCAACGGCATAGCCCTCCTCTTTTTCTCCCAAAACAACCGGAGTCCGGCCGAGTTTGTCTCTGGATGCATACAATCCCTTCTCTGTTAAGATCAATATAGAACAGGATCCTTTTATGGATTCTTGGACTCTTTCTATTCCTGCCTCAAAAGATTCTTCTTGGTTTATGATAATAGAAACCATTTCAGTGGGATTTACTTCTCCTTCACTGATCTCAGAAAAATGGATGCTATTGTTTTTTAACTCTTTTTTAAGGAGTTGGTCTATGTTGTTTATAGCACCTACCGTAACGATAGCATAATCACCTAAATGAGAACGAATCACTAAAGGTTGGTCTTCAAAATCGCTGATCACTCCAATACCAGTATTTCCATACAAGGATTTGAGCTCATGAGCGAATTTGGATCTGAATAATGCATTTTCTATATTGTGAATGAATTTATAAAATCCCTTTTCATTCTTGACCGCAAGACCTCCTCTTTTTGTTCCAAGATGTGAATGATAATCCGTACCATAGAACAAGTCTTCGACAGCATCATCTTTTAGGACAACACCAAAAAATCCTCCCATAAATATTCTCCTTTATATCTAAAATCTCATAAGAGTTGGTCAGCGTTAATAATTTTACACTATTAAGATTAGCATTCAAACTTTTTTATGTTTAGCAATTTTATTTTTATAGGCAGTGGAACTATTCGGGATATTAGGAGTATAATAATAAAAGGAAGGGAGGACAGTATGAGTATGAGGAAATTGAGTGTTTATTTGGCTGGTGTAATTTTTTTCATTTTTCTGGGCCTATCATGTGTGATTAGAGTTATAGACTATTATGACCCTAGGGGGCTAATTCCTATTGAGGATTTTCAAAGGAATGTTCCATTTTCTCCGGGTGGCTCAGTTACATTGAGGAGCTTTGATGGAATGATAGAAATCTTAGGTTGGGACAGAAATGAAGTTGAGGTTTATGCAGAAAAAATGATTCCAAGAGCAGAAGGGACAAATATTCGTTTTCTGGGGCCAAAAAAGGATATGGCCAAAATTGATCTGCAAAGATACACAGATGAAAACATCTCAATAATCACAAAGTCAACTTCGGAAGAAGGAGAAAATACCATTGTGGATTATTACGTTAAAACCCCTCGTTTTATCAATCTGGATGGAGTTTTAGCTAGAGAGGGAGACATATTTATTGCAGATCTTTATGGGTCGGCTTTTGTTAAACTTGAACAAGGGGACATCCAAGTGGATAATTTTTCTGGGTCATTAGATGCAGTGGTAAAGATAGGTTCCATTCAAGCAAGCCTTTATGATGAAAGAAAGGAAGATGTGGTGACATTGAAGTCTTATCAGGGTAATATCACCCTTTTCCTTCAAGATAATATTGACGCTGACATACAAGCTGTTTTTCCTGGAGGTGAGATCAACTCTGAATTTGATTTGGGTCAGCAGGAAAAAGAAAATGAAATCGATTTAAAATTAGGAAAAGGAGGAGCTTCTATTTACATTACAGTTAATAATGGTAACATTGACATTAAGAGAATCAAATCTGATTAGAAGAATTGATAGATACAATTGATAAATACATCATAAAAAGAGAGGAGTCGGAAAATGGAAGAAAAAAAGAAAGTGATTTTGACAGGCATTGTTTTTGTTCTGCTTGTGGCTGCCGTGATCATCATTTATTATTTGGCCACGCATAAGAAATCTCCTGAAGTTCCGGAAACTCCTGAAATCATTGAAGAAGAGCCCGTGAAACTTCCTGAACAGGAAACAGTTAAAGATGAACCTGTGGAACCAATAGATATTCCTTTGGAAGAAAGCGATGAATTCATAAGAGGAATTATAGATGACATATCATCTGACCCAAGGATTTCTGAATGGATAAAGATCGATCATTTAATAAAGAAATTTGTGGCAGCTGTGGACAATATTGCCAATGGTCTCAGCCCTAGAAAACAAATTGTTTTTTTTGAACCTAAAGGAGAGTTTTTGGCAAAGAAAAAAGGAGAAAAATATATTATAGATGAGGATTCTCATAAACGCTATAATCCGGTCGCTAATGCCTTTAGCTCTTTAGACACCAAAGAAACGGTGAACCTCTATCAAAGATTTGAGCCGTTGATCCGGGAAGCCTATAAAGAATTAGGGTATCCTGACAAGGACTTTAATGAGACTCTGAAAAGAGCCATAAAAGAACTTTTGGCGGTTCCTGTTGTTGAAGATGATATCTTACTGATAAGTAAATTAAAATCATTTGAACTGGCTGATTCTGAACTGGAAGAAATGAGTCAGGCTCAAAAGCACTTGTTCCGAATGGGACCAGAAAATATAAAAAAAATTCAGCATAAACTCCGGGAATTACAAAAAGAATTGAATGATTGATTGAATCACTCTCATCTAAATGGATTATTAAGTTTAAAGTCAGGTATCAAGTGACGGTCTCCTGAAAAAAGTTCAGGCTGGATAAAAATTTGCTCAAATCCTAAATTTTCAGCAGCAAGTAAAACTCTTTCGTATTCTTCTTTTGTGATCTTCCTTTGAAATTCAGGAGGTGTCTTAAAGCAAGGATAGAACTGACTCATAAGGCTGAGACCAAATGAATTTGAAATATTTTTCTTTATCCAATTCAAAATATGGAGTGTGTCCTTGACCTGACCGGGGAGCACCAAATGCCGGATGATAAGTCCTTTTTGAGCAATATTGTGTTTGTTGATCACCAGATTCGGCTGCTGTGATGACATTTCAAGGATAGCTTTTCTGGCGCGATCAAAATAGTTGGCCACTCCAGAAAGCTTTTTTGAAAGCTGAGATGAAAAGTATTTCAAATCCGGAAGATAAATATCAATGATACCATCCAATTTTTGGATAATCGCGTCTCTTTCATAGCCGCTTGAATTGTAAACCAGAGGGATGGATAATCCATTTTTATAGGCAATTCTTAAGGCTGAAAGCATTGGAATCAACATATGAGTGGGGGACACCAGATTGAGATTGAAGGCTCCTTTTTTTTGGATTTCCAGCATTTTATTTGAAAGTGCTTTTATTGAAATCCTGTGACCTAGATTTTCCCAGCTGATCTGGTGATTTTGGCAGTAGAGGCATTTAAGATGACAACCCGTGAAAAAGATGGTGCCGGATCCATGTGATTGAGTTGAATTGAACTTTGAACTTTTTTTATGATTTGCGTGTCCGCTTAATATAGGTTCTTCTCCAAAGTGGAGTCCGGCATGGGAGATAATAGCTTCATTTCCAGTGGAACAGTATCCCAATTCTTTCTTCCGGTCCACAGCACACTGTCTGGGACATAATCGGCATTGATGTTGGTATATGGACAGGTCTTTTAAGGCCTTGTCTATTCTTTTGATTTTAAAGGAGATATCCATGGCTGTGAGGTTTAAGAAAGACTCAGAAAAAATACTTGATGACCAAAAATCCTCCTAAAAGAAGGATAAAAAACAATAAGGCAAATAAATTGAAATATTTTTCTATAAATGATTTGATGCCAGGGCCAAATTTCTTAAAAAGAGCTGCGACGGCAAAGAAACGCAGAGAACGACTGACAGTGGAGGCAATAATAAAAAGAGGAAGATTTAATTTAAACACACCTGAAGCAATAGTAAATATTTTATAAGGGATGGGAGTGAAGCCTGCCGCAAACACATACCAGAATCCGCTTTTTTGGTAATGGAGAAGGACTGTCTGAAATATTTCTTTGGTAAAACCAGGTATGTAATGATAGAAAAAGCTATTTACGGATTCCCAGAAAAAATATCCAATAGCGTAACCAAGGATTCCCCCTATAATAGAAGCTACAGAAGTGTAAAAGGCAAAGCGCCATGATTTTTTTACAGAGCCCAGGCAAAGCGCTATGAGAAGGGGATCTGGAGGAATGGGGAAAAAAGAGCTTTCTGCCACAGCAAGGAGGAATAAGGCAAGAGGTCCATAAGGTGTTTCAGCCCAGTGAAGAACCCAATAATAGAGTTTTTTAAGAAAATTCATATTTTGATCTCTGAAACAAATCAGACAGGTCATTATTTTTCAAGGTTTTATAATCCGTCATATCTCTATGTAATGGGGTTACGGTGATGTATCCAGTTTGAATCACATTGACATCGCTGTTTTTATCTCCTATAGCCTTAGGCATTCCAGTCCCGATCCAGAAATAATCTCTTTCCCTGGGGTCTTTTTTTGATACAATTTCAGGATGATATATTTTTTGTCCAAGTTTTGTTAATTTTATGCCTTTTACCGGAGGAGACGGGATGTTTATATTGATGGTCACTCCTTTAGGCAGCGGATGACGGATCAAATTTTTTGATAACGAAAGGATAAAATTTGCAGCAAAATCAAAATAAAACTTTCCGTTTTTATCAGGAAGAGTTGATACAGCTATGGATGGTATGTCCAGAAAAGTCCCCTGGATAGCTCCAGCTACTGTGCCTGAATAGGATATGTCTTGCTGACCCAGATTTGGTCCAGGATTCATACCTGAGATGATAAGGTCGGGTTTGGAAGGGAGTATGTTTTGTAGGGCAAGATATATACAATCCGCAGGTGTTCCGCTCACTGCATAAGTAGATGAATCGATCTTTTTGACTCTTAATGGATGGTGAAGGGTCAGAGCCAGAGAGGTGGCACTTTTCTCATTATCTGGGGCTACGATATAGATTTCTCCATTCTCACTGAGCTTGTTTTTTAGGACCTGGATTCCTTCTGAAAAGAATCCATCATCATTTGTTAACAAGATTAAGGGATTATAAGGTTTGTTTTTTATGATTTTGGAGTCTCGCATTTTTTTGTAATAAAGAGGTATAGTATAGCATCTATTATTATTTGAATGTAAAGTTACTCTTTAAAAAATCTCATGGGATAATTTTGGGTTTCAATAAAAATGGTCGGGACGAGCGGATTTGAACCGCCGACCCCACGCACCCCAAGCGTGTGCGCTACCAGGCTGCGCCACGTCCCGACTGGAAAAATCATTATATCAAATAAGTGATTTTTTACAAACAATTACCTGATTCTGTCACTTTTCAAGAGAATCAGAGAGATTTAATAATTGTTCTTTTATTTGAAAGAGAAGTTTTTTTAAACGTTCAGGATTTACAGGGGCAGAACCTTTTATATTGAACTCGTTTTCAATTTTCCTTTTAGCTCCGGCATGGGTTAAACCTTTATTTTCAATAAGTTCCTTTAATCTTTTTATGATGTTAAGATCTTTTTCCCTAAAAATCTTCTTTCCCGATCCTGTTCGTCCGGAATTTAAAAAATAGAATTCTTTTTCCCACCTGGAAAGAGTTTTGGGTTTTATGTTAGTAATTTTAATCACTTCAGATAATGTATATACAATCTTATCGGAATTTTTCGATTGAATCATGACGAATAAATGTTTTAAAAGCCCATCTCTGATAAAATTTATAAAATAAATATTTTAACTTTTGTAACATTAACATGGATTTTAAACAAGGTCAATATTTACAGATATTTTGAGGATCACTAAGGGTATTTTGATTTGGTTGGTTTTACTTTCAAATAGCAAGCCTTTCTAAAACCGTGATAGAGTTTACCTGAAAGATAAGGGGAAGGGCAAGGGATTCGTCACCCGCTCGATTCCCCAGCGTGGAATCTCCCTCCCGGTTCGGGCTTCGCTCCCCTCTAAAGAGGAACCATG
>JAWLEN010000010.1:33661-36565 GCA_041686095.1 Candidatus Aminicenantota bacterium | reverse complement strand
TCTTCCTTGACTTCCTGGGTAAATGTCTCTATTCCTTTAATCCGATCCATCATTCTCTCAGGAAGCTCCAGCCATCCCAAACGGTCAATAATCTCAGGCTGGAATGCATCTACCCATAAAGACCAGTCTTTATTCTTTAGCCGGCCTAAAAAATTATTTTCTTCCCAAAAAGAAATTAAGTTCTTAACCGACTCTTCTTCCCTAAACAAGTTATAGGAATATCTGCTGTTTTTTATATTCAAGTGGAGCCTCTCTTTATAATTATACAATCTGGATTTTTATCCCTACACTTCTTTTTTCATTTTGCTTTAAATAAGATATTAAATATTTCGAACGACTTCAAGAACTTTTAACCAAAATTATCCACTTCACACAAAATAAATTGCGTTGCGGGTCAATAAAAACATCGCCCTTGTTTTACGAATAGGTCAGGTTAAAATATTTCTTAATTTTTTTGATAAAAAACATTATTCTATAGTTTAAATGGTGATAATATGATTAAAAAAATGAAACGAAAAACTTCTTTACTCCTGTTTTTTCTTTCAGCGGCTTTGATCATCATCGGCCTCAAATCAGGTGAATTCACCGCTGTTTTAGAAAAAGCCGTGACCGTATGTTTGAGCTGTATAGGAATTGGCTGAATAAATGAACCTTATAGAAAAGCGCAGATGGTTGCAGTTTTTTAGCGCTCTTGTTTTTAATCTGAACATCCCTCTTTTTTTTAAGGGCCAAATATATAAAGGTCCCACCAAAGGCATCTGTGTCCCTATTCTCAACTGCTATTCCTGTCCAGCAGCCCTTGGAGCCTGCCCTATAGGCGCTTTACAAAATTCTCTGGCCAATCTCAGGTTCAACCTCTCTTTGGGAATCCAACAACTGGGCCTGTATGTGCTCGGCTCCATGGCTGTGATAGGAAGCCTTGTCGGCCGGATTCCGTGCGGCTGGCTGTGCCCGTTTGGGCTCATTCAGGAGCTTTTTTATAAAATCCCTTCTCCCAAGATAAAAATACCCAGCTTTTTTAAATATTTTAGATATGTTGTTCTGGTGGTTTTTGTTTTAGGGATGCCGCTTCTTCTAGTGGATTCTCTGGGGCTTGGACAGACCTGGTTCTGTAAATTGATCTGTCCGGCTGGAACTCTGGAAGCAGGCCTTCCTCTTATAGCCGCTAGTTCTGCACTTCGTTCTCAAATCGGATTTTTATTTATCTGGAAATTCTTTCTTCTGATGTTTTTTATTATCTGGATGATTTTCAGCTTAAGACCCTTCTGCCGGAATATCTGCCCTCTGGGAACCATTCTTGGATTTTTCAACAAAGTCAGCCTCTTTCAAATGCATGTGGATGATGAAAAATGCACAGAATGCGGTGAGTGCACTAAAGTGTGCCCAATGGGTCTGAACCCCGATCAGACTCCTAATTCGCCAGAGTGCATCAGATGCCTGAAGTGTCTTGATATCTGTGCTTACGGAGCGATTGAGTACAATTTTCTAAAAAAATATCCTGTTCACAGACCTAAACAGTTTAAAATATAATTTTAAAAATAAATTCAAAAAAAGGACAAAAAGTATGAATTTATCTGATCGTGAAAGACGCGACCTGGTGGCTCAATGGGCTTTTGACGCTCGTACTATTCTGGGTCGAATGCACCTCTGGCTTGAGAATGTGGAAGTGGAGTGGCTCAGAGGGAAACAGGCTCCGGAGTTCACCAAGAATATCTCTTTTATGGACGGCCGCATGGAACGGTTGATGACCATGACCGCAGCTGTGACTGCTTTGGGAACCCGACTTTTCGGCCGGTTCGGTGAAGGAAAAGACAAATCAAAGGAAGAACTGAATCGGGTCAAAAAGGACGCTGACGCTATATCTGCCTATGCTATGAGTGAAAGCCTTTGGTATGCCACCCGGCATCTTCCTGAAAATCATGCCGTGCTGGTCTGCATGGGTGAAGGATTGATGCCAAAAGGGGGAGAAACCAAAGAAATGGGATCTAATCCCCAACTGGGCTTTGGACGGGTCTATGCCCGCCCTCAGGTTGCCAAATGGCTGGACAGAAGAGTCACACGTCTATTAAACCAAGACAACTACAGCTGGGAAAAATTCAGAGAGGACATCAAAAACTCCGGGATCACAATCTGGGGGTCTGCCATTGATACACTCGAAAACACCTCCCGTTTTGCCATGGGTAAGTCTACCGGTCCTCTAACAGTGATGCATATTTTTAACCAGCCACTCCACATCACAAAACCTTATGAAGCTTATATGGGAAACCTTTTTTTACCACTAAAAGTGGTCCGGAGAGCTGAAGAAAAATCACTTCTTCTGGACTTTATGACTCCACGAAAAAAAGTCGTAGAAGCCATTGAAGAGACTTATCCTGGTATCAAGAGGAAAAACATACATGTCTGGACTCTGGGAGGAGAAAGCCGAAAGAAAAGATTGGGCTGGCTTTGGAAGCAGTGGAAAGACCTGGGGGCCCATCTTATAGAAGACGGCTGGGCTCTGCCCACCAAAGGAAAGGCTTTCACTGAATCAGGCACCTATGCTCCCACTTATCTGGTAGGAACCTGGAAAGATAAACAAAAACAGACTCATTTGTTTCTTTTAGACGGCTATGCTGCTTCTGCAGAGGCTATGCAGGCAGTGAGCCTCACCCCTGCCCT
This sequence comes from Candidatus Aminicenantota bacterium, assembly GCA_041686095.1. Lineage (GTDB taxonomy): Bacteria > Acidobacteriota > Aminicenantia > Aminicenantales > Aminicenantaceae > WJMT01. The sequence continues at coordinate 33,907 of JAWLEN010000010.1, read as the reverse complement.
GGACTTAGACGGGAGTCTAGTGACCTTTACCTCTAAATTCGAACTTTCCATTGAGAAAGAACAGTTTGTCATGAAATTGAATCCGGATCAACCAGATTTCAAGCACAAATTGGAAGATCTGTTTCAAAAGCCGGTTGACCAGGATACTGTGGAGAAATACACCCGCATGATTATGGAGGCCAGAGAAGCAGAAATGCCTATCCGGCATCGTGTCATTCGAGCTCATGACTTTTTTTCTGAAAAAAA
>JAWLEN010000010.1:25274-33561 GCA_041686095.1 Candidatus Aminicenantota bacterium | reverse complement strand
ACACTCAAGAAAAATTTGTACCTCGACTCTCCGGGTTGTGGATCCAGCTTAAATCCCCAATCCAGGCGGAAAATCATGAAAGAGGTGTGGACCCTTAATCCCAATCCAGCGGTCTTTCGTATATCAAATGGATCAAAATCCGAGAGCCTGGAATACACATTTCCTAAATCCATAAAAACCGCACCGCCCAGTATCTTATAAACAGGAAATCTCAGCTCCTGATTAAATATGAAAACAGCTTCTCCGCCCACAGGATCTCCTGTCATCAAATCCCGAGGGCCCAGGGCATCTTTTCCAAAGCCTCTGACTGTACTGCTTCCTCCCGCAAAAAACCTTTCGCCTGGAATTAGATCACTCCTTATTCCTTTGGCGAGCCCCATTCGCAGTCCGGTCGAATAAACCAGAGAATCAGCCACTGGAATGTAAATATAAGCCTGGCCAAAGTACCGAACAAATCTTGTGTCTGATCCAAGAAATTTTGGAGCGTACTTAATGTTATGAGACAGGAACATACCTTCTCTGGCATTTGTCATGCTGTCTCTGGTGTCTCTGGTCAGTGACAGGTTAAAGCTGCCAATCTGAGCTGTGGGATTAAAATCCATAGGGCTTGAAAGTTTTAAGTTGAATGTTCGGCTTTGTTCATAGGTATAATCAAAGGAAAGCAAATAAAATTTATTGAGCTTGACCTGCTGCAGAAAGGTCAGTCCGGTCCGGTCCACACTAAATGACGGTTTGTGTGTTCGGTTAAAAAAGGCAAATGTCTCGGTATTGATTTTCCAGCCTAAGAAATAGGGAGAGCGAATAAATGCTTTAATGTCTTGTTCGTCTTGGTTGATCCTGAAGCTGGTTCCTATAAGCTGCGCTCTCCCCAAGAAATTTCTATCAACCAGCTCTGCTTTCAATCCAAGATATTTCTCAGTATCAAAATGAATTCCGTAGCGAAGCCTGTAAGGCTGAAGTTCATGCACATGAGCTTTTATTTGATAATTTTGGACTTGCTGCATCCTGTTTGTTGACTCATCCTCATCTGAACCATTTCCTTCTAAAGGTACCGCTTCCACATCCACTCGTTGGAATATACCCAGGTCATACAGTTTTTTCTGAGACTCTCTGATATCACGGAAATTGACTGTGTCCTCTAGATTAAAACTCAACTCACGGCTTATTGTGTTAATCTTAGTTCTATTGTTTCCCGTAATATTGATATCTTTGATCACTCCCTGCCTATTCTCATTTATCCTAAAAACACAGTCCACACTCCCTTTCTCCTCATGCATTATCACTTCAGAACGGACTTGGGCATGGATAAAACCTTTTTCCACATACTTATCCCTAATCTTTGATCGCCCATCACTGACTTTAGCTTGAGAAAAAAACTGAGGCTTCTCAAAACCGCCTATATGGATGATTTGTTCTTTGTCAAAAAAGCGGTTTCCATGGACTTTAACTTCTCCTGTTTGAAACCGTAGACCTTCATCGATCCCTAAACTCATCTCAGCGGTTTGATTCTCTGGTTGGAATCGGGTTTCCAGTACTGTGACTTTTGGTCTGAGAAATCCAAATTGGGAATAATAATTTTCAAGGCTTTTGATCCCTTTTTCTGGCCTGACAAAAAGGTTCTTAAACTGACCGCTTTTTTTGAGAAGCTTTTCTATCTCTTTTTGGGACAGAAACCGGTTCCCCTCCACAGACAATAAAAGGTCCGTATACTTCACTCCGGGATTTATCTGAAAAACAATATTCTTTTCCTGTTCGTGACTGATATGCTCCTCCACCTGAACCTGAGCTTGAAAATATTTTTTCTCTGTCAAATGCAAAAGGAGCTGTGATTGGGCTTCCCTGAATGCCCAGCCGCTCGAAGTTGAACGCATAAATATATCCTTAACTTGATTCCTAAACTTTGGTGAAATTTCGGCTCCCTTAAAATGGACAAAGATTTTAGGGCCGGGATCTATATGCAAACTTAAAGACACATTTTCCCCTTCTTGTCTTTTGTCCACCCGAACCACAGCATTCAGATGATGCTTTTTTCGATAATACTCTTTGATATTTTCCAAGTCTTTCTGAAGGGCCAAGGAATCAAACCTTTTACCCTCTCTCAGCTTCATCAAAGAACGGATCTTTTTATCCAAAGCTATCTTCTCTCCAGATGAATCAACCTGGGACAAACTCTGCAGCTTTGGAGTGACAGCTCCTGATCCTCTAGACTTTTTTGTGCCAGGAGAACCAAACTTTAGGTCATGCTGAATCCCTACAGTGTATTCGTTTTCATCTCGTTTGATCCCCTGAAGATTTACATTTGCAACTGGATTGTAATTCACTATCCACATCCTGTTCTGAGCATCCTTTAAATCCTGAGAATACACCAGTTCCACATCCCGGCTGACATGCTGGCCCACTGTAATCCGCGCTCTTGGATTTTCTTCAGCAGCAATCAAACTGGCATCAATTTTAACGCTTTCAAATCCAAACCTCTGCTGGATTGCGTTTTCCAACTGCCCGGTCAGCGAACTGTTGATATAAGAGAGTGCTTGGTTCCCAGCAACCCCTAAAATTTGACCGGATGCGCTCTCTAAGGTCCTCCCTGTGACCAGAAGAGAGATAATATCCGGTTCAGATAGAGGAGGATCACTCATAAAACCAGCATTGAAATGATCCGGAGTCCCAGTGAGAAGCAGGCTGATTTCATATTCTCCGACCCGAGTCATTGCTTTTACATTTAAATCCGGTTCGATTCGAGTGGGGTTAATAAAGTCAGCATAGCCAGTTTCAATCACAAACGTATTGCCTCCAAAATAAATTTCTCCTCCTTCTTCAAACTGGGCTCTCCCGCTCAGTGCCGGTCTTAACAGAGTTCCGGTTAAAGTGAGGTTTGCGCTCAACAGCGATTGAGAGACGTTGTTCTCAATAAAAATACTCTCTTGAGCTTCAATCGAAATATTCAACCGAAGCTGGCTCAAGAACTTATTGGGCTCGGAAAAAGATTCAATCGAAGCTTCCCTTCTCAAATACTGAAGCAGGGCTGATTGAACTTTAAATGGCTCTGTGTATTTTGCACTCACGATATTGAGATTCCCGGATAAGAGATCCCTATTCTCGCTAGAAGAAAAGTTCAGAGCTAAATCTATTTCAGACTGCATTCCCTTAGGAAATTCCAAGAGCACTCCATCTGCTGTGACTTCAAGTCCGGTCAAAAGGTGTTCTTTCATTCCTAAATCCACTTCACCGCTGATGTTGATATTTCCTCCATTCAACTCACCTTGGATTTTCCGGATATGAATCTTTGTTTGATCAAACGTTATTATTCCTTCTACTTTTGATAAAACGAATGGCGGCAGGCCTGTGCTCCACTCACCGTTATGGATTTCTAGATTTCCAGATATATGCGGGTTGGACAGGCTTTGAGTTATGTTGACTTGAAACAGGGCTTTTCCAGAGAGAGAAGCATCTGTTAGAAAAGGCTGCAGAATGGATAAGCCCAGGTCTCCCTGAAGGGTCATATCAGTTGTCTGTTCGGGGAACAGCCCCAAAACTCCTGTTAACTTTAATTGGTTGTCCTTTCCAAAAAATTCAGCTTCTTTGATAAACAGAGCTCCTTTATCAAAAGTAAGGTTCGCTGGCTTTTTGAGCTGAAAAGAAACATCTGGTGTATGGAAATCAAGCTTATAAATGTCTGCATTTCCGCTGACCTGATCCCATTGAAATCGGCTGCCTGTTACATGAAGTTTGCCGTCAGATTCACCTTGAAATTTGCCAAAAACATCACTGGATAAAATAGAGCTTAAAGCAGAAGTCCCTAAATTTTCCCATGAAGCATGAATAGAAAATTTTTGATTTTCAGGAGACACATTTAAAAAATCCGCCTGAGCCATGAAAGTTTCAAAGGGAACTTCCCCACTTAAAACATATTGTCCCTCCCCTATATTAAAAGCAATAGAAGAGATTTCAGCAGTTCTCTCGGAAATCCGGATATTTGCTTTGATTTGCCTCAAGAGAAGACCTGGCTGAATAAAGAGAAGCTCCCCTTCAATAAGACGAAGAGAAGCCTGGAGTTCTGAAAAAACAAACCCTTTTGGAAAGAAAATCTCTGACTCCAATCTTCCTTTGGCATTGACCCCATCAATTAAGAGGCTTATCAGATTGAGATTGATGTCTGTATGGAGTGAAAAATCCTGAACAGAGGGGAACGGGTCACCCAGACTGAATGAGCCTTTAAAGGTGGATAAAGAGGAGAGATGACTGACCTTATATTGGGCTGTTCCGGCAGATGAACTCACATGGATATTGGTTTCCCCTATTTCTTTTTTACCCCATTTTAACTTCTCTATATTCGCTTCCATTATAAAATTCGGAGAATCAAGGCTTCCCTCTCCTTCAAGGTTTAAATGAACCAAGCCGCTCAAGAACCCATCTCCTTGGTTAAAAACAAAGTCCTCAATTCTTAAAGAATCTGCCGAAAAGTGCCCGTTATAGCTCTTTTCTTCCAGATCAAACATCCCCTCTGCCTGTATACGGGTCTCAGCTTGAGTCCCTTTCAATGAATCCAAAATGATTTTTCTATCTTTATAAAGAAGGGAAAACTCCAGCATTCCCTCTCCAGCCAGTATTTCCATTGATTCAAACCGCATAGATTCGGAGTCATACTCAAATTTTCCGGAAAGCCTCAGGTCTTGAGAATTTTTTACAGAAAATTGAGAAGATTCAACATTGGCTTTAATCCGGGGAGAATTCAAGCTTCCTCCCAGGGAACCAGAGCCTTTTGCCTTGCCTTTCAAATTCCACTGCTTGATATCTTGAGGGCGAAGTTCTGGGGAAAAAAGAGAGAGATAAGGCATCAAATCATCAAGGCTTAAGATTTGAAACCAATAATCCCCGGACAACTCATTTGACTTCAGTCCAAATTTTCCGGAAATCAAGACTCCCGGGATATTTATTTCTTCTGCATTGATGGTTAACTGCCCTGAATCCAAATCTGCTTTTATTCTTCCTTGAAGAGGAATTGAGGAATTCTTTAAAACAACTCTTTGGTCTTCTCTGAAATCCAAGTTTGCCTTTGCCTTCAATGAATCAAGGGACAGTTGATCCCAGGAGGCTTGGAGGTCTCCGGATAACCTGGTTTTTACAGAGAAAGGAACACTGAATAAATCAAGATAGAAATTCGGATCCAGAGACTCCCATTTCAAATCCAGTTGATTCCCTTCCTCCCAGTTCAAAGGATTGAGTTCAGCGCTTGCTTGAAACTCTCCATTAGGAGTTGAAACATTAAGAAAAGGAATGATGAGCTTCTGTTCTCTCCAAACAGCCTCAGCTCTGAGGTCAGAAGATGCGATGGCACCATATTGGAAATCACTGCTCTGAAGTTTCAATTCAGCATCTATGGAATCCAAAGGGCCCTGCACAAGACTCTCGAACTCGATTTTGCCTGATATGTCTTCTCCTCTGTTTAAAAATTTCTTCACACTTTCTCCATCTACACTCCCTTGAAAATCAAAATAAATGAATGGTTTTGAGAAATCCTCGATGCGTCCCGAACCAAAAATCTCGCTCTTTAATGCTTGAACCTTAAAATCGTTTACATGGATCCCTTTGGTATCCAGTAGTCCATTCAGGCTTATTTCATTCACAGGGAACCTGTTGTTTTTATACTGCAGATAGCCTTCTTCGCTTATAGCCAGAGCCACTTTATGCTGGCTGTCATCAATCCAGGAAACTTTAACCCCCAGCTGTGAAAGCTGGAAGGCAAAGTCTTTTTCTTCGTCTCTTAGGTCCACATGTGTATTTTCCAGTAACAGTTTTTTCACCACAATTTCAGGAAGGGAATGACCTGAAGATCCATTTATTGATGAATTTCTGGCAAAAGGCAGATTGTTTGAGCGGTCTTGATAAATGATAAAGCAAATTTTTGGCTGGATGACTGTGATCTCATTAAAATGCAGTTTTTTCTTCAAAATGAGTTTCAAGGGAATGTCTATTTTAACTTCTTGTGCTTGGAAAAAAGGAGGATCCTCTGTTCCAGCCTCTTCTAAGGACTGCAGAGAAACATCCTTTAGCGAGAAGCTGAGCTGGAGCAGATTGTAATTTAAGGACCCTGCAGAAAACTGTATATTCTGTGTCCGTTCCATGTAACTTGAAGCATATCGCAAGACTCTTGACTTTACGAATCCTGTATGAAGAAATGCAAACAAACAGATAAGAAAAAACACTCCCACGCCCGCCCCGATAAGAAGCTTTTTCCTCAGGCTTTTTTTTGGTTTCTTTGATTTCATTATCTATTTTTAATCATTTCACTAAATTTGCCAGAATTATTAAGTTTATGAACATATATGAGTTATGACCTTTTTATTCGGGATGAAATCTCTGCTCCCAAAAGATACACCAGAATAGAATAGTAGAACCAGAGAAGCAAAAGAACAATAGACCCGAGAGCTCCATAAATCAGAAAATAAAGTTCCACTCGAACAATATAAAGTCCAAAAATATTTTTCAAAATTTCCCACAGAACCGCTGCTGTCACTCCTCCTATAATGGCATTTTTGAAGCTAACTTTTTTGCGAGCCAAATAAGTATAAGATACAGCAAAAAATAGAGTTTCTATGCATAAATATATTAAAACAAGAAAATAATATGACTTTATAAAAGGAAGTTTTCCCAATTTTGCAGCAACAACCATAAATACATTTCCTGAGAAAAAAAGAAGAAGAAGAAGAAAAGATGTGAATAGAAAAAAAACAAAAGCCTTAAGATTTGATTTCCAACCTGCCTTGATTTTTTCAGTATCAAAAATAGCACTGATTGCAGTTTCCAGATGTGAAAACACTTTAAAAGCAAAATAAATCAAAACAAAAAAACTCATCACTGAAAAGACTTCACCGCTTTCCAGAATGTTTTGCAGGTTAGCCATGAAGGTATCTTTCACAGAGGGAGGAAACAACTTGAGATAGGTGCTGATTTTTTTAATAGTGAGCGCGTCTTCTGAAAAAAACGTGGAAAGGGAAATCAGCAGGACAAAAAAAGGAAAAAGAGAAAGAAACGCATAAAAAGAAATTGCTGCAGCAAGGATGAAAATATTCTTTTCTTTAAAGTGGTGGTATACTGCCTTTCCATTCTGTAAAAGATCATTTACTGCTCTGAATTTCACCGTTAATGATAATCCTCTCTATTGATAGTAGTTAATTTTTCAAATTTAAACAAGTTTGAACTGACCTGAGCCTCACCCATTTCTTGTTGACTATATTTGTTTTTTATGTATATTATGGATTACGGATTTAAAGGGGAAAAAATGAAAAAAATCCTACCTTATGTTTGTGGATGATCTGGGGAACTTATGGGTCGAGACAAACGAAGAAAAAGAGGAACAGGGAATACAAACGGTATCGTGTCATTTGGAGCGATCAGAAATAAGACATTTCTCAATAAAACGTCCCCAATTTTTAATAGAGGAATTTGTCTTCTCCGACAGCTTTAATCATTTCTTCTATTTCCTTTAACAGGAGATTCCGCCGCTTGAGCACTGCTTGGATTTCTTTATCAGTAAGATAGGAACCCACTGCTTTTTTGATGACATCAAAATCGAGAGATTTGAGCTTCTGGATAAATTCTCTGGGCAGCATCCTAATCATCTTTTTTTCTTTGATCCCATCCTTTCCGTACAAGAGATTCCGGGTATATTTTCTTTTGGACCTGAAGCTGCGGGAGTGATCTATAAGAATCATCCTCCAGTCCTCTGCATAGCGGATGTTCTGCTGAGTGCGGTCTTCATTGGCGATAAGACAGTCAAAAGCTCTCATGAGATATTTTCTTTGATTCCAGGACAAGACATGAGATTTTGGGATATCAATACCTTTTTCCATCCTGTCCAGATCACTCATTTCACTGGTGATCCACAGCTGAAGAGAGCCTTTCTTGCCGTTAAACTCTCTCTCCACAGTGGGAGGAACCATATGGATATCCAAAATTTTATCCATCTCATAAGCTGCGATCTCGTACTGCCAGCCTTCCAGAGCACCTTTTTGGATTCCAGAAGGATTTTTCCAGCACCCTGAGTTCTTCACGTCTCCCTTTTTTAAATACAACCGGTAGGGTTTAGTCACTCCTTCGCCAATATCTTCAAAACGCATGATTTCAGCATTCTTTAAAAAATCTTCCCATTCGACACGCTCTGCGATTTCCTCAGAAGTGAACTGAGAAAACAACAAATGGATGTGGCTTAAAAGAATGAAGCTCAAAAATAAAAAAAATATTTTTTTCTTCATTTTATCCCCTTTTGAAAAATCCATAGGAATTTTCC
>JAWLEN010000010.1:4632-25174 GCA_041686095.1 Candidatus Aminicenantota bacterium | reverse complement strand
GGGCATGGGATGAGGAAATTTTAGTTTTCCACCATTTCTGTGAATAAGTTTGTTGATAACGCCTTGTATTATTTTTTAATTGATTGATTCTCTTTACATTAGTTTAATCTGCACAATATTTGGGCGTTTTTATTTCCTATGAAGAAGAGATGATATCAAGGGGCTGTTTGGTATCCGGGTCACGGACAGCTTCCCATAAAGTTATCTTACCGGAGGTTCCCTTTTCAACATACCCGCTCATCACATCCCCCTTGACTGATCCTGTGAAATTCCACCCAGAGCTGGGAGTTAATAGAGTAAAAGATATTTTGTCTCCTTTAATATTCTCTTCGGTTATTTTCCATTCTTCTTTTTCAGGTATTACTTTTCCCTGGGCAAATTGAAACACCTGATTGAAAATGATTTTTACATCCAGAGAAGAATCTTCCAGCTTCAAGTCCCACTCGCCAGTGAGGTTTGCCGGAACCATCCAGTAGTAAACAACATGAGCCTCTTCATCAGCAAAAATCATTGAATCCTTGTCAGAGCTCCATTCGCTCATATTAAAGTCATGAGAAACAACCCGGGTTCCTGGTTTTGCCTCATTGAGAATTCTTGAGCGGAGCTTCAGATTCACAGAAGGCAAGAGGTACAGAGTGATGACCGATGCTTTGGTTAAATCAGTTTCATGTAAATCCTGCTCATGGAATTCAACCAGATCCTCCACTCCGGCTTCCTTTGCGTTTTCCCTGCTTTCCCGGATACGCTCAGGATTCAGGTCCACCCCATATCCTTTGATTCCGTATTGAAGGGCTGCTGTGATGGGAATCCGTCCATCTCCACATCCCAAGTCTAAAAGCACATCCCCTTTCTTGAGTTCAGCTAACCTGAACATTTCATCCACCACCTGCATGGGAGTTGGAACATAGGGGACATCTAATTCTGACTCATCATAGGAGGATGATTTTTCTCTGCAGGTTTGTGAGAAAAAAATAAGGATGGAGACAACTCCAATCACTTTCAATGTATTTTTTAAATTCATGGGATTGTTTTCCTTTTCTATGAATTATTCGGGTCGAAAAGGGGGCTGAACTCAAATTTCTTTCCAGGCTTTGAAATCTTCCCAAAAAAATATTCAGGGTCATGATTCAAGGCAATAATCCAGTCATTCTCCACAGCCTGTTTTAAGAATTTTTCTTTGTTTTCGAGTGTTTTCACTGGATAGAGGTCATAGCTCATCACATAAGGCAGATTCACATGAGAAGAAGTAGGAATCATATCTCCCAAAAAATAGAGAATCTCCCCTTCAGATTCAACTTTTATGATTTGATGAGAGGAAGTGTGCCCTTCTGTAAGCATCACAAAGACCCCGTCTGTGACCGGACTGTCTCCCTCAACCAGTTTTAATTGACCGTGTTCTTTTAGGGGAAGAAAGGCGCTTTTGATATAACTGGGCCTGTCTCTAGCGCCCGGATCCAGGGCATTTTCCCATTCTCCTTTCTGGATAACATATTGGGAATGGGGAAAAGTTGGGACAAATTTTCCCAATTGATTCATGAATGTATTTCCCCCGCAGTGGTCAAAATGGAGATGTGTGTTTATGACAAAATCAATATCATCTGGGGAATATCCTCTCTGTTCAAGAGCCCCAACCAGGCCAGGCTCTCTTTCCACAGAATAATGATCATAAATCTTTTTTTTAAGATTCTTCCCTATCCCTGTGTCCACCAGAATCAATTTATCTTGAGTGTCGATCAATATGGAATTAAGTCCCAGTTTGATCCGGTTTAAGGAGTCCGGTTTATAAACTTTTTCCCACAGGACTTTCGGAACCACTCCAAACATGGCTCCTCCGTCCAGACGGAAAAATCCATCTCTAAGACCGTAAACCGTGAATTTTCCTAGAGAGATCTTATTTAGACTCATTTAAAAGAAATTCCAGATCAAGAACCATGTCTTTTCTATTGTATTCAGCCAATTCAACTTCGCCGGTGTCCATGCGGATGGCATCCTCCGGGCAGGCCTCCACACAGAAACCACAAAAACAGCAGCGGGAAAGGTCAATGGTAAAAGTGGATGGATATTTCTGTATTTCAGGGTCCGGGTCCTCGGCAGCTTCAATATAAATACATTCAGACGGACAGACTGTCTCACACAGCATGCATGCCACACACCGGGGCTTTCCATCTTCTCTTTTCATAAGACGGTGAAGGCTGCGGTGCCTTTCAGCAATTTCGCTTTTTTGTTCAGGATATTGAATGGTGAAGGCGCCTTTTCTCTTTGTCTTTATTCCGAACAGATTCAAAATATGAAAGAAAATATTAACAATAAAATGACGCGCTGTGATAACGCTCCCTCTTATGATCTCAAAGAAATATCCAAATAATCTCAACATTTTATAAACTCATAAAAAAAGCTGTGGCTGCAATATTAAAAAGGCTTAAAGGAATTAAAAATTTCCATCCAAAGTCCATGAGCTGGTCATATCTAAACCGGGGATATGTCCACCGGACTAATATCTGCAGCCAGCAGAAAAAGAACACTTTCAGATTAAACATGATCACTTGAAACAACACCACAATGCCGTGAGGAAGCAGCCATTCTCCTCCCCAAGGAAAATGGAATCCATCCCCATACAACCAGGGCACATGATATCCACCAAAAAACAGGGTTGTGAGCAGGCAGGCAATGATAAGGACTTTCATGAAATCAGTGAACATGTAAAGCCCGTATTTTAGGCCCCCGTACTCTGTGAAAAATCCCACAATTTCTGACTCTCCTTCGGGAAGGTCAAAGGGCACTCTTTCCGACTCAGCCATGGCTGCCATAATAAAAATAATAAATCCAAGAGGCTGGAGAAAAATACCCCATTTGGGAAGCCATCCAAATAAAAGCTCTTTTTGAAAACCCACTATTTCAGAAAACTGCAGAGAAGGGAAAACCATAATGATGCCAATAAGGGAAAGTCCCAGAGCCACTTCATAGGAAATGAGCTGGGCAGAACCTCTTAACCCTCCCAGCAAAGTCCATCTGTTATTAGACACCCATCCGCTTAAAATCACACCATATATACTTAAGGCAAGAAGAGCCAGAACAAATAGGATGCCTACATTCAGGTCAACCACCTGAAGCTTGATTTCTCTGCTCCCTATCATGAGATTGCTGCCAAAAGGAATGGTGGAAATGGTCACCGCCACAAAAAAGAAAGAGAGGAAAGGAGCCAGATTATGGAGAAATCTCTTGGAAAAAGTGGGAGTGAAATCTTCTTTGGTCATCATTTTAATAGCATCGGCAATGGGTTGAAAAAGACCTAAAATTCGAATCCCGAAAAAATTAGCCCGGTTCGCTCCGACTCTATCCTGCATCACAGCGCTTTCTTTTCTTTCAGCCCAAGTTAGATAAAGAGAGAGCACGAGAAACCACACAATAGCCGCGATAAACTTAATCAGAATTATCAATGCTTCAATCACTTTATGTCCTGAAAAATTTTATTTCATCCTTCATGATTTTAAACACATCCAAACATGACCGCATTTTGACATATGATTTAAAATCAATGTCTAGCTCTTTCCCTAAAGAAACCAGCCACTCCCATTCAGCCCGGGCTTCTCCGGGAGGAGAGAGAACCGGACCAAAATGCTGGACTTTTCCATCTATATTAGTATAGGAACCTGTTTTTTCAGCAGAAACTGATGTGGGTATGACCAGATCAAAATCATCATTCCACTTTCTTTTAAAGGGCGTGAACAGTATTTTTGTTTTTACTTTCTTAAGCTCAGGAGTCAGTTCAGTGATGGTCCCTAGATCAAAAGGAGATGTCCAGAAAACAATTAAAAGCTCTGTATCCTCAAATAATTCTTTTTCCTCAAGCTGATTGAATTGAAAGCCTATTTCTTCAGTTCCTTTTTTATTGGGAGTGCGGTCTTCCGTGACCAGCAGATCGTCTTTTTCTCCTTCCGCCGGCTCCGGAAAAAACACTTTCTTTAACTTCAGATCATCGGTGAATATCTTTTTAGTGAGAAACAGCTCTTCATTAGTAAGCCAGGTGTTTAAAATCACACCCATCCGCTGTAATTTATTTCTATAAATAAGCTTTTTTATTTTTTCATTGATGTATTTCACAGCTTCTTCTTTATCACCGGATAGGTCTCTTTCCTTGTAGGCCATAAATTCTGTTCTGTCTTTATCAATATAGGAATATCCATAACGCCCGATATCACAGATCCAGTATCCCTTTTCCTTGGCATTCTCATCCCTGGATGTGACTCTGGAGGTGATCCGGTAAACTCTTTTAGGAACCTCAAAACGGGCAAATCCAGGATGATATTCGATAAAAATCTGGCATCCCCTGGCGCACAGAGGGCAGATAGAGGCGCCTTTTTCTAAAAACCAGTTTCGGGTCTTAAAACGAAAATCTTTATCGGTTATGGCTCCTACAGGGCATAATTCTACCAGATTTCCAGCGTAATTATTATCTATAACCTGCCCATCAAAGACCCCGATTTCTGAATGAACACCCCGGTTAAACACTCCCAACTCATTTGTTTTAGTGATATCTCTCAGGAAACGAACACACCGAGTGCAAAGAATGCATCTTTCCCTATCTAAGATCAATCCTTTTCCAATATCGACTTTTTTATCTTTTCTTTCTTTTTCTTCCTGGAAACTGCTTTCAAACAAGCCATATTCCTCATAATAATCCTGGAGCGTGCACTGACCTGCCTTGTCGCATACGGGACAGTCCATGGGATGTTCTGCTAATAAAAACTCAAGCACTCCTTTTCTCGCTTCAATGACATCTTTTGTTTCAGTGTAGATTTTCATTCCTTCTTGGACTTGAGTGGCACAGGCCAGTTCCAAACAGAGATGCCCTTCGATTTCTACCAAACACATCCGGCAGCTTCCCTCTGGAGGAAAAGCCTCATGATAGCATATATGGGGAATGTGAATCCCTGCTTTCTCTGCGGCTTTCAGCACTGTGGTCCCTTCTTCGACTTTAATGGGACGGTCATTAATGAAAATTTCTACCATCTGCTTTATCCTTTGATTTCTGCCTTAAGTTCCTTTCTGAATTTTTTGACAACAGCCAAAATAGGCATGGCTGCCGCATCTCCCAAGGGACACAGAGTTCTCCCCAACATATTTGAGGCTAACTTTTCTATGTTATCTAAATCGCCTTTTTTGCCTTTTCCTTTATAAATTCGAGTCACAATCTTATTTATCCATGAGTTCCCGATCCGGCAGGGCGTGCACTGACCGCAGGATTCATGAGAATAAAACTGAGTGATTTTTCTTAATACATCAATGATAGGGACATCTTCATCTAAAACAATCACAGCCCCTGAACCCAGCATGGAATCCGCTTTAGCAAGTGATTCACAGTCCATAGGAATGTCTATTTCATCGGGTTTCAGTATGGGTGAAGACATTCCACCCGGAATCACAGCCTTGAGTTTTTTCCCAGACTTCATTCCGCCGGCATGAGTGTAAATCAGCTCTTTTAAAGAGGTTCCTACAGGAAGCTCATAAATTCCCGGTTTTTTAACTTTTCCGCTGACTCCGAAAATACGGGTGCCTCCATCCTTAGGAATTCCCTGTTTGACAAACCACTCAGCCCCTTTTTCCATGATGTGGGGAATATTAGAAAGAGTTTCCACATTGTTGATCACCGTAGGGCTTTGAAAAAGACCAATAGACGCAGGAAATGGGGGTTTTAAACGGGGATTTCCCCGTTTTCCTTCTAAAGACTCTAAAAGTGCGGTCTCTTCTCCGCAGATATAAGCCCCGGCTCCCCTGTGAACAAAGACATTCAGGTCAAATCCGGTCTTAAGAATATTTTTTCCGATAAATCCTTTATCTTCCGCTTCTGAGATGGCTAATTCCAGACGCTGGGCTATATTTTCATATTCTCCTCTTATGTAGATAAAAGCGGTGTGAATTCCCACACAAAAACAGGTGATGACAATCCCTTCTAACAGCATATGGGGATTGTGACTCATGATGTATCTATCTTTAAAAGTACCAGGTTCTCCTTCATCCGCGTTCACACATAAGTATTTGGGCTTATCCACATCCTTTGGAACAAATCCCCATTTCACTCCAGCAGGAAAACCAGCTCCTCCCCTTCCCCGGAGATGAGCGGCTTTGACTTCTTTGAGCACATCTTCGGGCTTGAGCTTTTTGAGCACCTTAGTCAGAGTTTTGTACCCACCTTTTTTCATGTATACCCCTATTTTATAGAGATGTTCCACGTCAAAATCTTTGGTGAGCACTTTTTCCGGCACTTTATTCATCCAATTCCTTGAGTATTTTATCTATTTTTTCCTTATCCAGATGACCGTAATAATCAGTATTGACCATCATGTTAGGCGCTTGTTCGCAAGCCCCCAGACATTCAACGGTGGTCAGAGTGAATTTCCCGTCATCAGAAGTTTCCCCTGGTTTAATACCTAATTTTTTACTTAAATAATCAATGAGTCTCTCAGCTCCCATAATGGAGCAGGTTAGATTCGAGCAAACCTGTATATGATATTTTCCTAGAGGCTTTTGGCTCAGCATAGAATAAAAGGTGACCACTTCTCTCACTTTGACTGGTTTAATTCCCAGTAATTCAGCCACTAATTTTTCTTCCTCATCAGAAATGAAACCCTTTTCCCTCTGGATTAAGTGGATCACAGGAAGAATAGCCGCTTGTTTTTTAGGATACCTGGCTATAATTTCCTTTATTTTCTTCTGAGTGCTTTTGGTGACCTCAGGGCTCATCTGTCCAGTTCTCCTCCGATCATATTAGTGGATCCAAATGTGGGAATGACATCTGCTATATAATGACCTTTGATCATTTGTTCTAAAGCTGAAACAATGTGAAAACAGGGCCCTCTTAAATGGAGACGGTAGGGTTGATCTGTCCCGTCTGAAACAATATAATAACCCAGCTCTCCGCTCCCTCCTTCCACAGAAAAATAAACTTCTCCCTTAGGAGGCCGGATGCCGTGACCCTTCATGAAAAATTTAAAATGATTGATCAGACCTTCCATATTGGTATAAGTATCCTCTTTGGGAGGCACTTTGACCCCTTTTGAAGAAGTCAATATGCTGGGATATTTCTCCTTTTCAGAGCCTTTTAGATTAGGGGAAAGTTTTATTTTTTGATCAGGCTTTTTGGTTCGAGACATCTTTATGGCTTCAGCAGGCTCAATTTCCCCTTTGACTTCAGACACGCTTTCCGGCATTTTTTCAAGGCACTGTTCAACGATCCTCAGGCTCTGCTCCATTTCTTTCATGCGCACCATATACCGGTCATAATTATCCCCGTTTTCACCCAAAGGAACCATAAAATCTATTTGATCGTAGACCAGATAAGGATGAGCTTTTCTCACGTCATATTTCACGCCCGAAGCTCTCAGACATGGACCGGTAAAGCCGTAGTTGACTGCCATTTCAGGAGGAACCACAGCCACATCCCGGGTTCGGTCAATCCATATTTTGTTCTTATCCAGAAGCCCGCTCACGTCTTTCAGAACATCCCTGGTCACTTTCATGGCTTTTTTCACGTCTGTTCCAAAATCAGGATGAAGGTCAGTCCTCACTCCTCCTATTCTGATATAAGAGGTGGTCATTCTGGCGCCTGTGGTTTTCTCAATCACATTCCAGATCTCTTCACGAGCCTTGATGTAGTACAGAAAAACAGTGAACGCCCCGCATTCCATGGTCATAGCAGCCAGGGCTGTGAGATGGTCGCAGATCCGGGAAAGTTCGCTCATGATGACCCGGATGTACTGGGCTCTTTCCGGGACCTCAATCTCCATCAGTTTCTCAATGGTCATCACATATCCCACATTATTGATAAGGGGGGACACATAATTCAATCGATCCGTGTAAGGAAGAAGATTGAAATAAGTCTTATTTTCACAGGTTTTTTCAAATCCTCGATGCAAATACCCCACTTCCACTTCAGAATTGTGTACTTTTTCTCCATCCAATTCCAGCATAATTCGAATAGTCCCGTGCATAGCTGGATGAGAAGGACCCATGTTGATCAAAAGGCTTTCTTTTTTGGCTTCTTTTTGCAGACGAGTGGTCATTTTATTTTCTCAAACGAATCCTTGGCTGTCTTTTTCTCAAAGGATAATCTTTTCTTAAGGGATGTCCTTCAAATCCATCATACATGAACAAACGCCTTAAATCAGGATGCCCGGTGAAGTGAATACCGAACATATCATACACTTCTCTTTCCAGCCAATTGGCGTTTTTCCACATTCCGCTTACAGATAGGACCTCCAAATCATGTTCCGGGACACCGCACTTGATCCTCAGGCGGTGGTTTTTAGATAATGAAAACACATGATACACCATTTCAAAACGCGGTTTTTTTCCTTTATAATCCACACAAGTGAGGTCTAAAAGCATGGAATAATCCTGGGGTTTCTCTTTAAGGAATTTTAAGATCTCAAGAATATCTTGTTTTTTTACCTGAATGACAATATCTCCAAGTGGTTCTTTCACACTCAGGACTTTATCTTTAAATTTTTTAGTGAGACTTTCTTTTATTCTTTGATTATCTTCCATCTTAAATCCTGTTTCTGCTTTTGAATCTTATCCTGAAGCTTAAGCAGAGCATTCAATATGGTCTCAGGTCTCGGAGGACACCCCGGAATATAAACATCAACAGGAATGATCTTGTCGATTCCCTGGACCACAGCGTAATTGTCATAAATACCGCCGCTCACCGCACAAGCTCCGCACGCAATGACCCAATTCGGTTCCACCATCTGGTCATAGACTGTTTTCAAAACCGGGGCTTCTTTATGGGTGATGGTTCCCACAACAAAAAGCAGGTCTGACTGTCTGGGAGAAAAAGTAGTCATTCCAACTCCAAACCGGTCAAAGTCCCAGTGGGCACAAGCTGCGGACATGTATTCCATACCACAGCAGGCTGTGATAAAAGGATAATGAAATATTGAAAACTTGCGTCCCCATCCAATGGCATAATTCAATTTAGTGGCAATAAATCCTCCGTGAGCTGTCTTTTGATAATAGCTGTACTTTTTGATCGGTCTTATTTTTCCCATGCGAACGCTCCCTTTTTCCACGCATAAGCAAAACCAGCAATCAGAATCAAAATATACACAGACATGGAGATCACAGCTAAACTTCCGATTTCCTTAAAAATCAAAGCCCAGGGAAAGAAAAACACCACTTCCACATCAAAAAGGAGAAAAAGAAATGCCACCAGATAGAATTTTATGGGGACAGGATATATCCTGTCCTGAAGGTAGGGGCTTCCGCATTCAAAAGGAGTCTGTTTGGTGGGATTGGACTTTTTGGGCCCGATGATTTTATTAACAATGACAAGGAAGAACCCCAACGCTCCAGTTACCAAAAAAACGATGAATAGTTCAATCATGGATTTTGATGGAGTATTTTATACAAATAAAATTAAAGATGCAACCCTTTAATTATTTTTCTTTATTTAAGGTTTATTCAGTATATGGATCGATTTTTTTTGGACGTTTAGAGCGGATTCCATTATAGATTCAGACAAAGTGGGATGCACATGAATGAGAGACCCCAATTCACTGACTTTGATCCCATATCTTAAGGCTAAAGTCACTTCATGTATCATTTCACTGGAATGGGGAGAAAGAATATGAGCCCCTAATATCTTCTCATTTTTATGAGCAATGATTTTTACAAATCCTTCCAACTTCCCCATCGCCACAGCTCTTCCACTGGCTCTTAAGGGAAATTTCCCAATACGAATATCATCTCCATATTTTTCTCTGGCTTCTTCTTCTGTAAGTCCCACAGATGAAAACTCAGGTTCTGTAAAAACAGCCAATGGAAGTGCTCTGTAATCCATTTTCTTTTGTATTCCACTGGCATTCTCTGCTGCTGTGATTCCCTCATGAGATGCTTTATGAGCCAGAAGTTTTCCTCCTGTTAAATCGCCTATGGCGTAGACATCCTCCATACTGGTCTCCATAAATTCATTGACTTTAACAAAACCGGCTTTATCCAACTTCAGCTCTGAAAGCTCTTTCTTTATTTTTGCTGAGTTTGGTTTTCGTCCCACAGCCAAGAGTATTTTTTCAGCTTTGAATTCAAAAGGGGAATTCTTTTTTAGATGGGTTCCTTTAACTGTGACCATTCCCTCTTTAATAAAGTTTTCCTGAATTTTCATTTCAGTCCAAATTTCAATCCCTTGTTTTTTGAGTTCTCTTTGAAGGGCTTTCGCTGTTTTTTCATCACTTCCAGGAAGGATCTGAGGCAAGATTTCTAAAATAGTGACTTTAGATCCCAACTTATTGAACAAAGAGCCTATTTCAAGCCCAATGGCTCCGGCTCCGATCACCAGCAGACGAGGAGGGACTTGGGTTATTTCCAGAGCTTGTTGCGAGGTGATCACTTCCTTTCCATTGGCTTTAATAAACGGAAGGCTTCCTGGTCGGCTTCCAGTAGCCAGAATGATTTTTTTGGCTCTAACTTTTTGCTTGGCCTTTTCTTTATTTACGGTGATCTCTGTGGGATTATTAAAGCGGGCTTCTCCTTTTATCACTGTGACTTTGTTTTTTTCTAAAAGAAATTCAATGCCCTTGACCAGTCGGTCCACACATCTTTTTTTGTTTTCTTGACATTTTTTGAGGTCCAATGTGATTTTATCAACAGGCCCTTCCAAATTTTTGTTTTCTTTTATTTCTCCCAATAATTTTGACTGATGAATAAGCCACTTGGTGGGGATACATCCCCAGTTCATACAGACTCCGCCGATTTTTTCTTTTTCTATAAGCAAAACTTTTTTTCCTAACTGAGCGCTCCTTATGGCAGCTACATAACCCCCGGGACCGGCTCCGATGACCGCTACATCATATTCTTTGTCCATAATGACCTCTTTTCTTAACCTGGACTATTCATAAAAAAATGGCGATGTTTTTATTATCCATTTTGTTTCAGCGATATACAAGCTTTTATCAAGAACCAACATCTGAACATTTATCCTGTTATGATTTTTATTTTAATCGCCATTTTTTTACCTTAGAGGCGAGCCGATATGAAACTTGCAATCTCGACTCGTGAATAATCCAGATTATTATATATATTATTTTTTTTGATACTAGGGTTCAACAAAAATCAGTTTCCTAATCTATAATAAGGATGTTTTAATACCCACAGATCATAGAAAATGCCTTGACAGGGACAAATAAAAACACAAAAATATTTAGAACTCTTTAAAAAGAAAAAAAAAGTGCGAAAAAGACTTTCAAACTCATTCATTTTCATCATTTTGATCTTAATCGGGAGCTCTTCTCTGGTCCATGCCTCAGAAAAAGGAACTTTCTGGGGCCATGTGTGTGATTCCAGACAAAATCCCATAAAAGGAATAAGAATTCTTATTTTCAATAAGGAAAAAAGCCAAAACAATGAATTCATAACAGATAAAAACGGATTTTTTTCAGCTTTGGGTTTTGAGCCCAGAGAATACTTCATCAAGCTTCAAAATTCTGGATACAAAAATTTTTCAGAGAAAAAAGTATTTTTAGATCCAGGTGAATGCCTTTTATTAAAAATCACTCTGGTCAGAGAAAACCAGAAAGGGAATTCAGAATGCCGACCCGTTCATATTGATTATTCGAGTGCTGTCCACAGCACTTTGATCAACAAACAGCAAATAACAGAAATACCCTCCGGTCATAACCTATGGTCTCTTATTGAAAATCAGGACCTGTCCGCAGTGACCGACCGGATTGATGTGGGGGGCTTATGGAGCGGGATTCCAGCCCTGTTCAGTGCCAGAGGAGCCAGCTCTTGGACTCAAAACAGATTTTTGCTTAACGGCATGGACATAACAGATCCTTATCAAGGAGGAATACCTTTACTGTTTCCTGACCTTTTTTCTCTCAATCACACCTATCTGATCAATGCCGGTCACCTCCCTGAGAATGTTTATCCGGGGGGATATCTCAATCTAGTCACTGGCCGCGAAACCGAGGAATTTCACGGTTCTGTTTCAGGTTTTTATACCCAGCATTCTTTACAAAGTTCCAATACCACAGAATCTCTTCAAAATGAAGGAATTTATGAAAATCACACTTTTGACACTTTCACAGAAGGGAATGTCAGTATTTCAGGATCTATCATTCCAAAAAAATTATCGTTTTTCACCTCAGCTACAGGATTTGACCTTTCTCGGGACTTGGCTGAATTTGATGGAGAAAATAAAACCTCCCTTGTTTCAGGGCTTTTAAGCCTCAAATACAATCTCTCTGCTCATAACACCTTTCGTTTACTCTATACTGGTCAATCTCTCAATCATTCTTCTTTAGGAGCCGCAAAAGAAGTTCCTTTTTCATCCACTAATAAGGCTTGGCAAAATTTTCATGTCCTTCAGGTTTTTTGGGACAGCCATATAAATCATCAGCATGATATAACAGCAGGTATGGGGTATGTTTATGGAAATGACCAGCTTAATTTTCAGGAAAATGCCGGGATCCCCCATTTGATGGAAATCGTGTACAACCATTCCTTAGGAGGCGCGGCTCCCTTTGCTGAAGAGACAAAACGCCGAAAATTCATATTTCTGTTAAAAGGAAAATCAAATTTTCCTCACTTTCTAGGATTGAGTCATACACTGCAGTATGGTTTTAACCTGCAGCTCCCATCCTCTTCTCAAGAGATAGATGTCATTGACAGCAGACATCTTTATTTTTTTAGAGGAAAACCCATTCAAACCGCTGAATACAACACTCCTGTATTCCATGAAGAGACAGGAGCCCATTGGAGTTTTTATTTCCAGGATACTTTGATTTTCTCAAATTTATTCTCGATTTATCTGGGGGCCCATGTTTCTTCTTTAAATGCCTGGGTTCCCGGTTCAGAACAAGAACAGAATAAAATAAACTGGTTGAATATCTCACCCCGGATTGGGCTTATCATTCCTTTATCCAAGGCTAAAACATCGGTTTTAAAGCTCTCGTATGCCAGATATTTCAATGCTCTTCCCCTAAAATACTTATCATATGGGAATCCAAATGCTCTGGGTTCATTGATTTATTCTTGGAATGATTCAAACCAGGACCAAATGTTTCAACAAAACGAACAGGGAGAGCTTTTAAGGAGAGAAGGACCCTTTTATTCCCTAATAGATCCAAATATACAAAGACCTTATGCGGATGAAGCAGTGATTGCTTATGACATTAATTTTAAGCCTCAATGGCATTTTTCTCTTTCTGGATTTTACAGAGTGTATAAAAGCTTTATAAACACATTCAACACCGGTGTTGATTTCTCAGAATATGAGCCTGATTATGAGGTTGACATTGGAGATGATAGGATTCCTTATACCAATGATGACCTTATTTTTACAGTTTACAATCAAAAGCAGGAAAGTTTGGGAGAGGATTTTTATTGGCTCTCCAATATTGAAGCAGATACCAGAGCCACCTACTATTATGGATTAGATGTCAATCTCATCAAGCACTTTGATGATATTTTTTCTCTGTTCTTCTCATTTACAGCTATAAATGCAGTGGGCACCACAAATCCAGGAAACACTTGTCTTGAAAACGATACTGGAGTCATTGGTTCTCTATTTAATAATCCTAATGCTATGATAAACACAGAAGGAAGACCTTGCTTTGATAGAGGCTATACCGCAAGATTGGGATTTAAATATTCAGCTCCTTTCGGGCTTCTTTTTTCAGGAATCATCAAGTATTATGACGGACAGCCGTTTTCAAGAAAAATCATCATAGAAGGATTCAATCAAGGTCCTTTTTACATCCAAGCTCACCCCAGTGGAGTTTCCAGATATGAATTCAACAGCACCATGGATCTGAGGCTGGAGAAAAGATTTCATCTGAGAAGCTCTCTATTAAGGCTTATTCTGGATGGATTTAATGTCTTAAATCTGGGATTAGCCACTGAAGAAAACGAATGGACAGGACCTGAATATCCCCTTAGATACGCCACTGAAATCCAATCTCCAAGAGTGTTTCGGTTAGGAATATCTTATGAATTTTAAATTTAAAAAATATGACGAAATTTGGATATTGCTTGTGCTCGCTAAAAATATCATGAGGGAGAAGGGCAAGGGGTGAGGAATCCCCTTGAGGGCTGAGCGGGCATGGTTCCTCTTTAGAGGAGAGCGAAGCCCGAACGGGAGAGAGATTCCTCGCTGGGGAATCGAGCGGGTGACGAATCCCTTGCCCTTCTCCCTTTACCGCAACCTCAGCTTGTGAATAACCAGGTTATAAAAAAAATGTTTGGAGAATTTATTGAAATGCCATAAAATGAGCTAAAATAATGAACGGCAAATATTTCATACTTTTAAAGGAGGGCCTATGCTTTCAACCGTAGGAAAAATAATTTTTAGCTTGGTCATTATCGCCACCTTCTTGGCTTTTATGATTCCTGTAGTCTATCGAATCAGGATCATCCTCAAAGGAAAAAAAGACAGGCGCTTTGATAAAATTATTAAGAGGATCTGGGATGCCTTTACCAAAATACTTCTTCAAAGATGCACCCTTCGAAGTGATCGAGTGTGGACAGGATTCATTCATCTGTTTATTTTCTACGGAGCTTTGACGTTTGATACCATGTCTGTCAATCATATCCTTGAAGGATACTTGCCCAATTTTTATCTATTCGGCAGCGGAAACTTCGGCCTTTTCTTTTCTCTTCTCGTAGACTCATTTGCAGTGCTGGTCCTTGTGGCTGTCATTTATATGACCATAAGACGATTTATCATCAAACCTGAAGCCTACAATACGACCCCCATGGATTCAGCTGTTATCTATGGACTCTTGACCGCAGTAACTCTGAGTTATCTTTATTTTGAAGTTTTTTCCATTGCCCATCATCCAGGAACAGAAAGATTTTCCTTTATCGGCGCCCCTTTAGCTCGAATAGTCAGTGATTCAGGGCTATCTACTTCAGCAATCTCCTTTCACTTTAATTTTTCCTGGTGGCTTCATATCCTTATTGTATTCGGATTCATTGCCTATGTCCCTTATTCAAAATATTTTCACATGTTTGCCGGATCATTTAATGTTTTGGTAAGAAACGATGAACCATTGGGATCGCTTGAACCCATTGATATTGAACATTCCGAAATATTCGGAGTGGAAAAAGCTTCTGACTATACCTGGAAAGACCTATTAGATCTTTTTGCCTGTATGGAATGCGGAAGATGTCAGGATGTGTGTCCTGCTTTTGCATCTGAAAAACCGCTCTCTCCAAAAATGATCATTTTCAATCTAAAAAGACATTTACTTGATAATGGAAAAAAATATATTGCTGAAAAGCGAGATGAAATAGATGCCTTGATGAAAGAAACTATCGAAGATGGTGAAATCTGGACCTGCACCACCTGCGGAGCCTGCATGTATGTGTGTCCTGTTGAAATAGAACACATTCCTAAATTAGTGGGTTTACGACAGGGACAGGTGCTTATGGAAAGCAAATTTCCTTCTGAACTCAACCCCTTTTTCAAGAACATGGAAACCAACAGCAATCCATGGGGGATCGGCTTTTCCGAAAGAGCGGACTGGGCCAAGGATTTGGATGTCAAATCAATCAAAGAGCACCCAGATGCTGACTACCTGCTTTGGGTGGGCTGTGCTGGTTCCTTTGACGAAAGAGGGAAAAAAATAACAAAAGCTCTGGTCAAAATCTTAAACCATGCAGAGATTGATTTTGCTGTCCTGGGTACGGAAGAAAAATGCTGTGGCGACTCCTCAAAGAGACTGGGAAACGAATACCTTTTTCAGATGCAGGCTGCAGAGACCATCAATCTATTTAACAAATACGGAGTCAAGAAGATAATCACCTTTTGTCCTCATGGATTCAATACTTTTAAAAACGACTATCCAAAACTTTTAGGTATGGTTCCAGAGATCAAAGAAGATGCAGCCCGACATTTTAAAAATATCAAAATCATCCATCATGTCCAGTTCATCAAAAACCTTATCAAAGAAAACCGCCTGGTAATTAAGCGAAAAACAAATCAAGCTCTCACTTATCATGATTCCTGTTATCTGGGACGGCACAACAACATTATCAAGGAACCAAGAGAAATTCTAAACTTTATAAGCGAAAAAAATATCAAGGAACTCCAGAACAATAAAGAACACAGCTTTTGCTGTGGTGCGGGCGGAGGATTGATGTGGACTGAGGAATCCCTTGGTAAAAGAATCAATCACATAAGAACCCAGGAAGTCATTGACTCCCATGCCTCCATAGCTGCCGTTTCTTGTCCTTTTTGCCTCACCATGATTCAAGATGCTTTGGATGATAAAGATATTGAGGATATCGCGGCTAAAGATATCGCTCAAATAGTTGCTGAATGTCTGTAAAATAAGCAGAGGAGAAGGGCAAGGGATTCATCACCCGCTCGATTCCCCAGCGTGGAATCTCTCTCCCGGTTCGGGCTTCGCTCTCCTCTAAAGAGGAACCATGCCCGCTTAGCCCTCACAGGGGATTCCTCATCCCTTGCCCTTCTCCTCAGTAGCAATCTTAATTCGTTAATAATCTAGATTAGATATTCCAAACATTGAAATCGCACGCTCTATGAATGGTTGAGGATTTTTTGGAATGCGGTGATGGTTTGCTCCACATCATCATCGTCGATCCCGCGGTTGGTGACAAATCGGATTCCTTGGGGAACAGGAAGAGCCAGTACGTTTTTCTTTTTTAATTTTTCCAAAAAATCGGATGCTGACAAATTGGAATGTTCCAATCCAAAAATAATGATATCTGTTTCAACCTCATCTGGATTTAACTGAATTCCGGGAAGTTGATATATTCCAAGGGCTAATTTTTTAGCTCTCTGGTGGTCTTCTTTGAGCCTGTCAACCATGCTTTGGAGAGCCACTATTCCAGGAGCGGCTATGACCCCCACCTGCCTCATGCCCCCGCCCAAGGCTTTGCGAATCCTTCGGCAGTAATCAATAAAATCTTTGGGTCCAGCCAACATAGAACCAATCGGTGCGCTGAGTCCTTTGGAAAGACAAAACATAATTGAATCAGCTGTTTGGGCATAGTCTTTGACTGGTATTCCAGAAGCCACACTGGCATTAAATATCCGAGCGCCGTCCAGATGAATCCTGACTCCATGTTTATCTGCGATTTTTTTTATGGATTTCATGTTTTCTAGAGGAATCACCGCCCCTCCCCAATTATTATGGGTGTTCTCTATGCAGATGAGCGAGGTCCTGGGCTGGTGCACAGAAGGTATTTTTATATTTCTTTCCACTTCCTCTGGATCCATCGCTCCTCTTTGAGAGGGTAACACTCTTGGAGATACCCGTGAAATAAAAGTCATGTGTGTGGATTCCATATTATAAATATGAGAGCGAGCTTCAATAATCACCTCATCCAATTCACGGGTCCATGCTTTTATGGAAATTGAATTTCCCATAGTCCCAGAAGGCACAAACAAAGCGGCTTCCTTCCCCACCATTTCAGCGGCTAAAGATTCCAGCTTCTTAACTGTGGGATCGTCCCCTAAAACATCATCTCCTACCACAGCTTCAGCCATGGCCTTTCTCATCTCAGGAGTTGGTTTGGTCACTGTATCAGAGCGAAAATCGATGTATTTCTTCATGATAGATCCTCCTTGATCATTTTTACTTTATCCATAAGCCTTCAAATTTTCAATAAAAAACTATAATTCAATGATATATATTGTTTATTAGTGGGAAAAGACAAGGGATGAGGCATCCACTATGAGGGCTGAGCGGGCATGATTCCTCACTAATCTACTTAAATTCGTTTATGATATAGAAAAGCAACACTTTTAATGTTTACTTGGTTATTAATCTATGGTATAGATTAATTTGATTCCTCGTCGTCCTAAATTAAATATAAAATGATTATAAAATAATGGCTGACAAATACTACAAAATACTGGTGGTGGCTCTTGTTTTTCTTGACCTGTTCTTTCTGTCAGCCACTCTGGCTTATAAAATGACAGTAGCCGGGGAAATGGCGAATGTTCCAGAGCTTACAGGCATGACTCTTGAGGAAGCCAAAAAGGTTCTTCAAGAAAAAAAGCTTTCTGTTGTTAAAAGCGGTGTGGAACTGAACAAACAATATGAAAGAGGAAAAATAATTTTTCAAGATCCTCCTCCCAAATCAAGAGTCAAACTGAATAAAATAGTGAGAGTCACTCTCAGCGCTGGGCTGGAAAAGGTGATCGTTCCTAAACTTACTGGAAAAGACCTTCAATCTTTAGATGAAATATTCCAGCAGGAAGGATTAGTCAAAGGAAACATATCTCACGTCCATACTCCGGCTTTTCCTGCAGGTAGGGTGATCAGTCAATATCCTCCTGTAGAAACCGAAGTCCCTGTCAATTCTCGTATCAATCTTTTGGTCAGTCAAGGATCTTTAGAACAAAGATATTTAATGCCGGACCTATTAGGAAAACAAGCTTCCAAAGTTATCCAGAAATTAAAAGACATAGGTTTTAGGATAGGAGATATAAGGCGTTCCTATTATCCTGGACTTCGAAGCGGCATCATAATCAATCAAAACCCCAGTCAGGGCACCTTGATTAAAAAAAGAAATATCATATCATTGGAGGTTAGTAAATAATGGTTCAAATCGCCCCTTCAATTCTTTCTACAGATTATACCCAATTAGCCAAGGCCGTTCAGACAGCTGATAAGGGAGGAGCTGACTTAATCCATATCGATGTTATGGACGGACATTTTGTGCCTAATTTAACATTCGGACCTAAGCTGGTCGCTGATCTAAAAAAGATAACTGATGTGCCATTGGATACCCATCTCATGGTGGACAATCCCAGGGAACTCATACCTAAATTTCATGAAGCCGGTGCTGACTGGATATCCATCCAAATCGAAGCTACTGTTCACGCTCATAAAGACATAACAACCATCAAACAGCTCGGGAAAAAAGCTGGAGTGGTGCTAAATCCTGCAACGCCTATCCATATGCTTAACGAAATAATCACAGAAGTGGATTATGTTCTTGTTATGTCAGTCAATCCCGGATGGGGAGGTCAGTCCTTTATCAATTCTAGTCTTGACAAGATATCTCAACTTAAAAATTGGATCAAAGGGAAAAAACTCAACATACCCATTGAGGTGGATGGCGGTATCAAGCTTGAAAACATGGAAAAAATCATAGAAAGCGGTGCAGATATTTTAGTCATGGGCTCTGTTATTTATAATAGTGAAAACCCATTAGAAACACTACGCCAAATAAAAAAGAAGATGAAGAAATACAGCCAAAAATGAAGTGCTTAGTCACAGGAGCGGCCGGATTTATTGGATCACATTTATGTGAAAGGTTGATCGATCTCAATTTTTGTGTCACAGGCATTGACTCATACACGGACTATTACTCAATAGAACTTAAGAAAAGAAATCTTGCCTCACTGCTCAAAAAAAAGAGGTTTGAGTTTATTGAACAGGACATCAACCACATCGACCTTGAGACACTCATAAAAAAAAGTGATTACATATTTCATCTTGCTGCCCAGGCGGGGGTCAGAGCAAGTTGGGGTGACAACTTCTCAATTTATACCAAAAATAATATTGAATCCACACAAAAAATCCTGGAAACCTGCAAAAAACACCAGGTAAAAAAAATAATTTATGCCTCTTCTTCTTCTGTATATGGAAATTCTCCGGATCTTCCCATGAAAGAAACAAGCCGTTTATTCCCCTACTCCCCCTATGGAGTCACCAAACTGGCTGCAGAAAATCTCTGTTCTCTTTATCATCAAAACTATGGACTGCCTGTTGTTTCTTTAAGATATTTTACTGTTTATGGACCCAGACAAAGGCCTGATATGGCATTCCATAAATTCTTAAAAGCCATTGGAGAGAACAAACCCTTTGAAATCTATGGAACCGGAGATCAGACAAGAGATTTCACTTATATTGATGATATTGTCAAAGCTAATATTTCAGCAGCCAAAAAAGGCAGGGATGGTGAAATCTATAACCTTGGTGGTGGAATCCAGCATAAATTATCTGACATATTTCCAATCCTGCAACAAATCTGTGGAAAGAAAGTGAAAATAAATAAAGTTGACAACCAAAAAGGAGACGTCAAGCACACTTATGCTGATATCTCCAAAGCAAAAAAAGACCTTCTTTACAATCCCCAGATAAAACTTCAACAAGGACTGGAACAAGAATGGTCTTGGATCAAAGACACATACTCTTTTTAATGATATTTATCCTGGATTATTCACGAGTCGAGATTGCTGCAGATGCAAGGCACAGGACATGAAGTCGTGGTCCTTCACTACGAATGTCCTGTAACGAAGCAGATGCAGTGAGATCGGCTCGCCTTAATGGTAAAAAAATGGCGATTAAAATGAGATTTAAAACAAACAAAAACTTTTCAGTTGTAATTTTTGTAAAAACCATGTATATCCTTGAAAGCAAAACAAAAAGATGATCATCGCCATATTTTTATGAATATTTCAGGTTATGTTATTATATTTACAAAAGGAATAGTTATGAGAAGAAATATTTTAGTTTCAATCATTATGATTTTAGTCATCATCAGCTTCAACTGCAAAAGCAAG
>JAWLEN010000010.1:0-4532 GCA_041686095.1 Candidatus Aminicenantota bacterium | reverse complement strand
TATGTTATTATATTTACAAAAGGAATAGTTATGAGAAGAAATATTTTAGTTTCAATCATTATGATTTTAGTCATCATCAGCTTCAACTGCAAAAGCAAGGAATTAGAAATCGATCCTGAAGTTGCTTCAAATGAACAAGCCCTTTTTGAAATGGGACAGAAATTCATAAAAAAGAATCCTGAAAAAGGACGTCTTTATCTAAGGCAGGTCATTGACTCTTTTCCTAAAAGCTTTTATGCCCAAAGAGCTATGTTAGAAATAGCCGATTCTTATTATAGAAAAGGAGACGAAAGCAATATGATCATCGCGGCTTCAGAATACAGGGAATTTATTTCTCGGTTTCCATACAGTCCTTCTGTTCCTTATGCTCAATACCGTATCGCCATGACTTATTTCACTAAAACACACAAACCCGGAAAAGATCAAACAAAAACAAAAAATGCTCTTGCCGAATTCAAAAAGCTAGTGACAAAATATCCAAACAGCGAAGAAGCTGAGCAGGCTAATGAAAAAATTCAGGAATGTGAAGAAAAATTAGCCAAACACTCTCTTCTCATTGCCAAGCATTATTACAGAGTTAAAACTTATAACGCTACCATAGATCGATTAAAAGAAATCCTTACAAAATATCCCAATTTCTCAGAAATGGACAAATTGTATTTTTATTTAGCGGATTCCTACTACCAAAGTAAAAGGGAAGAAGAAGCCCTTCCTTATTTTAGAAAATTGATATCTGATCATCCTGACAGTAAATTTGCGAAAAAAGCGCGAAAAAGACTTGAAGAATATGAAGAAAAGCAAGAAACTATAAAAAAAGACACTTCTTATTAAAATAAAACGATATGGAGGTAATAGTATGGCAAAAAAGAGATTCCTGTCAGCTATAATCGTGTTCTTGATGGCATGGCCCCTGCTCTCCGCAGACCAGTTTTTCAAAGGAGGGTTTTCAACCCAACAGATAAAATTAGGAATAGAAGCAGAGTTTTTTGACCGGATGATTATTTGGGGAGAAGAGCAAAATGAGACCTCCTCTTTACAAAGCTTTCTTTTTTTATTCAAACCTAGCTATAAGCTCATGGAAGGGACTTCCATCAGTGCTGTTATGGGATATTCTCTGTCTAATTTCAATGACATGATTTTTAAAGAGCTTCCCTTTTCCTTGAAGTTGAATACAGGGAATATCGACGGACTCGCCTTTGGTGGAGAAGCTGTGATCCAAATTCTCAAATTTTCTGATTTCACTTTGAGCGCAAGAGGCCAGTTTATTTATTATTTAGGTTTCACAGAACAGTGGGAAATACCTGACCTAGCCGTAGAAGGAACAGCCATTGGCAATCCAAATTGGGCCCGGTTAAAAGCAGGTCCGAAGATTTCATTCAATGTCAGTGAGTATTTAAGACCCTATTTGGCTGCCAATTATGATATATTGTGGGGAAAGTTTAAAATGGACGAACAAATTGAAGACATAGCCAAAGAACAAGAAATGAAAATCGAGGCAAAAAGCAATCTTAATTTCTCTGTCGGAACTCTTTATGAAATCATAGACAGACTTGATTTAAAGGCTGAATTATCCCTGCTGCCATTAGAGGAACAGATCGGTTTAAGTATTGTCATTGGAGCTAATTACTCATTTTAATCAATGCGGGAGGATATCATGAAAAAAACAAAATTATTGAGTGTGGTATCATTAATATTATCACTCGTTTTACTTGATTCATACATCTCTGCTTTTCAAGGAAAACAAAGAAAATCAATTTCAGACTTTCAGGAAAATTTGAGGTTATCTCAAACAATTAATCAAAAGAGCCCCCCCTCCCAATCGAAAATTTCCTATTCGAATGACCACATTCTGGTCAAATTCAAATCCTCCATTCCGGATGAATACATTAAAGCCACTATGAGTTCTTTTCAAATCAACGAATACAAAGTGATTCCCCGAATCAATGTTTTTAAGATCAATGTTCCTGAAAATTCCAGTGTTCAGGATATGTTGTATTTGATGAAACAGCATCAATATGTTGAATATGCAGAACCTGATTATGTGGCCTATGCAATGGTGACACCAAATGATAATTTGTTCTCTTATCAATACGCTCTTTACAACTCAGGACAGTACATCGGACCTCCGGGAAGCCCTCAGGGACAATCCAGTGCTGATATCAAAGCGACTCTGGCTTGGGAAGAAACAAAAGGAACTGTAGATACCCTTATAGCTATCGTTGATACTGGAATTGACCTCTTACATCCTGACCTTCAAAGCAAAATCGAATCCGGCGGTAGAGACTTTGTCAATAGTGATTTTGAAGCCATTGACGATGAGGGGCATGGAACATTTGTCGCGGGAATCATTGCCGCAGAGACCAATAATAATGAAGGTATTGCAGGAGTCGCATGGAACTGCAATTTACTTCCTGTTAAAGTCCTGGATGACATTGGAGAAGGCTACTACAGCTGGATTATTGAAGGCATCATCTGGGCTGTAGACGAAGATGTTGCTGTAGTGAATTTAAGTCTCGGAGGGGCTGTACCCGCTTACTCTCTTGAAAACGCTGTTCAATATGCCCATCAAAACGATGTGGTGGTCGCAGCTGCCGGAGGAAATGATGGAGGTTCGGTCGTATACCCGGCAGCTTATGATAACTACTGTCTGGCTGTGTCTGCAACGGATTACAATGACCTCAGAGTCAGCTGGTCAAATCCTGGACCGGAGATAGATGTAGCTGCCCCGGGAGAATACATTATAAGCACAGTACCGACCTGGTACTTTCCCCCAGGATCCGTCCCTTATGGATTTGCAAGCGGTACTTCATTTTCCACAGCTCATGTTTCGGGACTGGCTGCCCTGATTCTGAGCCTAAAACCTTGGATGACGGCGGATGAAGTCATGGATGTTATCCGATACTCAGCTGATGATGTTAATGAAAATATCCATCCAGGTAAAGATGACTTTATTGGATATGGAAGAATCAATA
Source organism: Candidatus Aminicenantota bacterium (assembly GCA_041686095.1). Lineage (GTDB taxonomy): Bacteria > Acidobacteriota > Aminicenantia > Aminicenantales > Aminicenantaceae > WJMT01. The sequence goes on along the minus strand of JAWLEN010000010.1, from coordinate 1,560 downwards.
TGGAAAAAGCATTGGTCCCTATAATTATCGAAAAAAAAGAAATAAACGAAACTTCTGAATGATCAAATCCCTTCAAATAAAAAACTTAGCCACCATTGAAGACCTGGAAGTCGAACTCAAAGAAGGTTTTTCTGTTTTCACCGGAGAAACAGGGGCTGGAAAATCAATTATTATTGACAGCATCCGACTGATACTGGGAGAAAAAGCAACCACAGATATTATCCGGACCGGGAAAAATGAAACTTCTATAGAGACCATCTTTATTATCCCCAGAAAATCAAACATTTTTAAAAATCTTGATGTGGATGAGCCCGGAGAAATTTTTCTGCACAGAAAAATATTTAAAAAAGGAACTGGCAGAGGATATATCAACGGCACATTAGTCCCAATAAAAAAATTTAGCCAGCTTAAACAGGATATCGTGGATATTCTCGGTCAAAACGATCATGTATTTCTCCGAAAAAATGAATATCAATTGAATTACCTCGATCACTATTCCGGATCTTATCCTTTAAGAAACAAAGTGATGGAACTGGCTCGGAATATCAAAAAGACCCAAAGAGAAATCAATGCGCTGGAAGAGAAAAAGAAACAAAGGGAACAGAGGCTGGACTATCTCGAATATCAAATAAATGAAATAGAAAAAGCTCAATTACAGCCGAGTGAAGAAGAAGAGCTGCGGAGGGAAAGAGATCTTCTTAAGAATGCTGAAAAAATAAATTCTTGCATAAAGAATTCTCTGGAAATCACTTATGAGAAAGAAGAATCTCTATCCGGTCTTCTCTCCCAGCTGGAAAAGGACGTCAGACTTCTCTCAGATTTCAATCCTGACTTCAAACCCATGATGGAGAATATAAATCAGTTTTCCATATTCATGAAAGAATTCAATGAGGATTTGCTGAAATTTAAAGAAGACTATGTGGGAGCCCCAGAAAAACTGGAAAAAATCGAAGAAAGACTCAGCCAAATTGAAAATCTTAAAAGAAAATACGGAAAAACATTAGAGGATGTCTTTGAATACCTCAAAAGATCCAAACAAGAACTGTCAGAGCTCAGTTCTGCGCATGAAAAAATTTCAGGACTGCGCAAACAGCTTGAAGAGAAGTATGAAAATCATCAAAAAGCATCAGGCCAACTTTCAAAATTAAGAAAAAAAGGAGCTAAAGAGCTTGAGCAACAGGTAGAAAAAGAAATCAAATCATTGGGGATGGAAAAAGCAAAATTCAGAATAAAATTCATCTCCCACTCCAACTCATCCAGAGACCTGGAAAACTTGAGAGACCTTGGTTCAGAAGAAATTGAATTCATGATCAGCCCAAATCCCGGTGAAAAGATCCGTCCTCTCAGAAAAATCGCTTCGGGAGGAGAGCTTTCACGCCTTATGCTGGCTTTAAAAACCATCAGTAAAGACCCGGAAAAATTAAAAACTTTGATATTTGATGAAATCGATTCTGGAATAGGTGGAAAAACCGCAGAGTTTGTGGGCCAAAAATTAAAGAGATTGGCTGCTCAAAATCAAGTGATATGTATCACTCATCTTCCACAAATAGCTTCATTCGC
>JAWLEN010000009.1:0-36591 GCA_041686095.1 Candidatus Aminicenantota bacterium | reverse complement strand
TGAGTACGTTTTTATAAGGGCTTGAACGGTCCTTATTTAATTAAACGTAGGTTGGGGAAGAAAAGTTCACGATTTTTTATTTTTTTTCAAGAACATGAAAGATTAATAAATAATTTTGTTAATAGTTTTAAAAATTAAAGACTATAAAACACATTGATTAAATAGGATAAATATAATAGAATAAAGACATCCCAAACAGAGGAGAACAGGAATGGCTAAATTAAATAAAAAGCAAAAGGAATGGCTTACTGATAAATTCAAACAAAGAGTTAATTTCAATCCGTACGAAAGACTGCTTTACAGTCATGATATCGCTGCCATGCCTCAATTGGTGAAACCTCTTATTGGAAATACAGTCCCTGATGCCGTGGTCCAGCCAGAGAATGAGGAAGAGCTGTCTGAGCTGGTGAAATGGGCTTCGAAAAATAAAATCCCTATAGTCCCCAGAGGAAAAGGATCTTCCGGGTATGGGGGGATCATTCCGACTAAAAATGGGATCGTCATTGACTTTTATAGAATGAAAAGTGTGATTTCAATAGATGAAGAAAAAAATCTTGCCGTTGTAGAGCCTGGAATTACATGGGAACAGCTTGATAGAGAGCTGGTAAAAAAAGACCTCACCATCCGTCTTTATCCAACCAGTTATCCTTCTTCTTCAGCTGGAGGATGGCTTGCTCAAGGAGGAGCAGGTATCGGCTCTTATGAGTATGGATGGTTTGCCGAAAATGTCCAAAGCGCAAGGATCGTGCTTCCTGACGGAAAGATAATGAACTTATCCGGTAAGGAGCTTGGACTTGTGGCTGATGCTGAAGGGACCACTGGTTTGATCAGTCAGTTGACAGTCTCTGTACAAAAACTTGAAAAAATAGACGTGGAAGCTTTTGCCTGTCCGGATGCCCATTCGCTTTCCCGAATTTATCAGGAAATCATAGATCAAAAACTTCCCATTTGGTCTGTGGTGTTTATCAATCCCCGTATGGCTGAGATGAAAAACCGGGCTCCGCTTTTTGAAAAGCATGGTCATCCAGCAGAGGAAAGAGTGATCCTTCCAGCGGCTTATATCACCACTCTTGCCTTCAGGGAAAAAGACCGGGATGAGATTATGAAGCGGCTCCCTGAGGTCATTAAAAAGTGTGAGGGGGAGATCCTCAGCAAACGAATTGCAGACCATGAATGGAAGAACCGGTTTAAATTGATGATTGTTAAAAGGTTAGGACCCTCCCTTGTTCCAGCAGAAGTGGTGGTTCCTTTAGATAAATTGGGCGATGTCATGGAAGAGATCGAAGATAAAGTGAATCAACCAGTAGTCAAAGAAGGAGTCATCATCAAAAAAGGGAGAGGCGGAAAACCTGAGGCAGTTATTCTGGGTTTTATCCCCAGTGACCAGCGAAAATTTTCCTATAATTTTGTGTTTGGACTTGTGCTGACCATTATGAAGATCGCCAAAAAATACGGAGGACGGCCTTATTCCACGGGTTTGTATTTCACTGGAGAGAAAGACAAAGTACTGGGAAAAGACAGAAGTCAAAAGCTTAAGAAGTTCAAAAAAACAGTGGATCCCTATCACATTTTGAATCCAGGCAAAGTATTGAAAGAAACAGTTCTAAGCAGGGCCTTGCGCCTGGCTAAAATTTTTGAGCCCTTGGTGAGACCGTTCGGAAACTCTGTGGTGACTCGAGTGGGGGAATATTTTGATAAACCGGTAAAGGGAATCCCAGCAGATGTGGCGAGATACGCTTATGGGTGCTCCCAGTGTGGTTACTGCTTGGATGAATGTGACCAGTTTTTTGGCCGGGGATGGGAAAGCCAGTCTCCCCGGGGTAAGTGGTACTGGCTTCGTGAATACATGGAAGGAAAAGTCAAATGGAATCAGTTTATGGTCGACACCATACTTGTGTGTACCACCTGCGAATTTTGTGATCTCCGCTGTTCCGCCTCGCTTCCCATTGAGTCGTCCTGGATGAAGCTGAGAGGAAAGTTGATCCATGAAGACAGAAAAATGACCTTTCCACCCTTTGAGATGATGGCTTCTGCTTCCATGGCTGAGGGAAACATCTGGGCAGGTTATCGAAAAAACCGTACAGTTTGGTTTCCTGAGGAACTAAAGGACAAACACGGACCGGCTATAAAAAGCAAAAATGTTTACTTTGCCGGATGCACAGCTTCTTATGTGGAGCATGATATCGGCGCTGCATCCGTCACTCTCCTGGATGCAGCTGGAGTGGATTTTTCTTATCTGGGGACTAAGGAAAACTGCTGCGGCACTCCTATGCTGGTGGCAGGAAAATGGGATGTGTTTAAGGAAATCATGCGGAGAAACATTGATGCTGTGAAAGAGGCAGGAGCCGATACTGTGATTTCATCCTGTCCGGCTTGTGACATGATGTGGCGGCATTATTATCCGGAATGGGCAGAAAAATTAGGAATAGACTACAATATCAAAGCCAAACACTACAGCGAGGTCATCTCAGAAAAACTGAAAAAGGGGGAATTCGAATTCACTCATCCAGTGAAAGAGAAAGTCACCTGGCATGATTCCTGCCATATTGGGCGGGTATCCGGAGTCTATGAAGAACCCCGGGACATGATCAAAGCCATACCTGGAGTTGAGTTTGAGGAAATGTCTCACAACAGGGAAGAGGGACACTGCTGTGGAAGTGTTTTGACCTTGATTAAGGATCCTCCTGTGGCAGCGGAAATAGGGAAATCAAGGATGGATGAGGCTAAGGAAATCAATGCAGAGACCATTCTTGCCTTGTGCCCCTGCTGTGAATTTCAGCTAAGAGTCACGGAGGACAAAAAGAAGGTGGGAGTGAAGATCAAAGACTTGGCCTCTTTTGCATGCAAGGCTTTGGGAAAGGAATTTAAAGATCCAAGTCCTGAAGTCTCCAAGCAGTGGGCTGTTTTTGAAGCCATGATAGAACTTATGACCCCAGAAGGATTTGCAGGGCTTATGACGTCTATGTGGCCTGAGCTTTTGGATGCCATGCCGTTAGGTATGGGAAAAATGATGCGAATGATGGGAAAAATGGGAATAGTGGGAAGCTTTTTGTTTGCGGTAATGAAGCCTCTTTTTCCTTTCTTGTTTCCAAAACTTCTGCCAGGGATGATGCCCAAAGTTATGCCCACCATGCTGAAAAAAATTGAAGAGAGAATACCAATGCCTGATTATATGGCTGAACAGATGCCGGATATGATGCCTGGGGTCATGGACAATCTAATGCCTCATATGCTGCCCGATGTGGTTCCTCTGGTTGTGCCTGAGATGATCTCCTATCTAAGGGGTCAAGCCAAAACCACAGCATCCACGAATAATTCATAAGTGCTGTCTTCATCCAGGTCATGTATTTTTGCTTTTTCAACAGAGATGAGACCGGAGATTTCCTTTAATTCAGATTCATAGAGAATTTTAACATTTGATTTTCTGAATCTTACTTTGAGTTCATTTTTGACATTTTCCGCTTTTTCTTTAGTTATAAACACCACTCTGGGCGAGTTTTGGGCTAAGACCACGGCCAGATCAACGGATTTTTTTCCTCTGTCCTGGATCAGAATTCTTTGATCCTTTAATAGGATTGGATCTTTAACTCTATGATAAACCCCTTTCCCTAAGAAGTCTTTCTCACCTTCAATTTGTGTGGGGGATGTTTCTATGGCTTCTTTTTGCGCTTTTTTCTCTGATTTTTGCTTTTCTTTATAATTTTTTATGGCTTCTTTCAAAGCATCAGCAGCCAGGTTAGAACAGTGCATTTTTATTGGAGGAAGACCATCCAGTTCATCTGCGACGTCTTTACGGGTTATTTTAAGAGCTTCATCCAGAGTTTTTCCTTTGGCCATCTCTGTGATCATGGAAGCTGTAGCTACAGCTGAACCGCATCCGAATGTTTTGAATTTTATGTCTTCAATTTTGTTGTTTTTGACTTTTAATGAAAATTCCATAAGGTCTCCGCAAACGGGATTTCCCACACTGCCTTTGGCAATGTCTTTTCCTTTTAAAGTGCCCACATTTCTGGGATTTCGGAAATGATCTAAAACTTTATCAGAATAAGATGTTGATTTCATTTTTATTCTCCTATGCCTTTAATCCAGGTTAATACAGGGGGGACAGTTTTCTTAATCTTTCCACCACTTCAGGCAGAGCCTTTATGAGGGAATCGATGTCGCTCTCTTTAGTGAATCGTCCCAATGTCAGCTCCAGCGATCCATGTGCCTCCTCATGCAGCAGTCCCATAGCGATCAAGGTGTGGGAAGGCTCTAATGTCTTTGATGAACAGGCGGAACCTGTTGAAACTGCAATCCCTCTATCATTCAGTGATAAAAGCAGGGATTCCCCTTCTATGCCATCAAAACGAAAATGAGCATTGTTGGGCAGTCTCTTTTCAGGATGACCGTTTAAATAACACCTGGGTATTTTTTCCAGAATCTCTCTGATCAGTCTGTCTCTAAAAGACTGCAGTTTTTTAACTTCCTTTTCTCGTTCCTTAATAATTATCTCTACGGCTCGGGACATACCTGCAATAGCAGCTAGATTTTCAGTGCCGGAGCGGAGTCCGTTTTCCTGTCCTCCGCCGATGATTTGGGGGGTGAGTTTAATTCCCTTTTTCACATAAAGAGCTCCCGCTCCTTTGGGTCCGTAGATATCATTAGAAGAAAGAGTCATCAAATCTATTGAATCGGTTCGGACATTAAGAGGAAGCAGTCCTTCAGCGGCCACGGCATCTGTATGAAACACGATTCCTTTTTCTCTGCATAGACTGCCAATTTCTTTAATGGGCTGAATAGTACCCACTTCATTACTGGCGTAACCAATGGAAATGAGGAAGGTATCGTCTGTTATGCGCTCTTTGATTTTATCAACATGAATTCTTCCATAATGATCAACCGGAACTTTGGATATGCTGAATCCGGATTTCATTAAAAATTTGGCTATGTTGTGTAAGGATATGTGCTCTATTTCTGAAATGATGACATGCTTTCCTTTGCTTTTGTTTTTTAAGGCGTAACCAATAAGAGCTAAGTTATTAGATTCAGTGGCTCCTGATGTGAAGATGATTTCCTCTGGTTCAGCGTGAATAAAGCCAGAGATTTGAGAACGACTTTTTTCTAAGGCATCTGTGGCCTTATCTCCTATAGAATGCAGAGAGGATGGATTCCCGTATATTTCATGGAAATAAGGATCCATGGCTTTGACCACTCTAGGGTCCACAGGTTTTGAAGACTGGTAATCAAGATAAACACTCATTTGTTCATATCCTCTAATTAGAACCACATAGTGGCTCCAGCTTCTAATGCCAGGTCATTTAGTGTGCCGGCTCCCACAATTTTTAAGCCGGGGATAAGGCTGACCTTATCCAGACCCAGCATTTGTTTGGAAGCTTCACATACATAGATTTCAATGCCCATATCCAGTGTTTTTTTTATCATTTCAGATAAGGCAGGGAATGAGCCAGCTTTTATTTTTTTGGCGGCTCCGGGTATTAAAATTCTCAGACTTTGACCTAAGTAATAAACCTTTGCATGGATATCCATAGCCTTTGCGGTTTGGGCTAAAACCAGAGGAGAGTACTGCCTTTCTGGATCATCACTGGTTTGAACATAAAGAATGGAATTTTTTTTCATTTTCATCTCCTATTTTGTCTTTTTTATCAAGAACCTCATTGAATCATCTTTTTTCTCAAAATTAATGATTTGATGACCTGTTCTTTTAACAAATCTCTTTATGTCTTCCTCTGCAGCAGGGTCATCTGCCAGAACTTCCAGTATTTCCCCTACTTCAATACGGTCTATATTTTCTCGGGTTTGAAACAAAGGCTCTGGACAGAAAAGCCCTATGCAGTCAATAGTTTTTTTTGGTTTGTTTTTTGGCGACATTTTCCTCTCTCTATATTATATAAATTCTATAGAAATTATAGACTATGTTTAATATAAATCTTCTGGTGATCTTTGTCAACCCTAAATTGTTATTTTGTTTAGAAAGCAAAAAATTTCTGTTTTTTGATAAACCCCCTACTTAAATCAGACATTTCCTTACATCATGTTCAGACTTTTGAAAATATCTTGAATATTATTGAAAAGAAAATGATAATAAAAAAGGGAGGGAAACATGTCTGATTTCCTTATTATAGGGGCTGATGCAGCAGGGCTTTCAGCCGCAGTCCAAATAAAACGTGAAAAATCAGATGCTTCCTTGAAAGTCATAAACAAGGGTAAAATTATATCCTACGCCGCCTGCGGGATTCCTTATGTCATTTCAGGAGATATTGAGTCTACAGAGAAACTTATACATTTTACCCCAGAGACTTTTAAGAAAAAAAGAGGAATCTTGGTTGAAACTCAGAAGGAAGCCATCGATATCTTTCCAGAAGAAAAATCAGTTGAAGTAAAGGACCTTAAAAGTGGGAGAATTTATAAAGAAAAATATAAGAAACTGCTTATTGCAACTGGAGCTGTCCCGAATAAGCTTCCCTTTATTGATTATGATGAACAGGGGATTTTCAGTTTAAATAATTTAGAAGATTTAAAGGATATTCTCCAGTATATAAAGGAATTTAAGCCCAGGAGGGCTGCCATTATTGGGGCTGGGAATATCGGCCTTGAATTGGCAGAAGGATTGGATTCAAGAGGAATTGAAATTAATATTTTTGAGATTTTCCCAGAGCCAGCTATGAATTGGTCTCCTTTGGTTCGGGATGCTGTAAAGAAAAAAATAACAGAGAAAAAAATCAAATTTTCAGGGGATACTTCTGTTAAAGAGGTCCGTAAGACAAAAAAAGGATTCACAGTGAAAACAGAAGGTGAATCATATGAATTTGATATGGTGTTTTCTGTAGTGGGTACCAAACCATCCACTAGGTTTTGCGGAGATAAAATCAAAAAGCTTGATAACGGGGCCTTGATTATCAATCGGAAAGGAAATACGTCTGAAAAAGATATTTATTCAGCGGGAGATTGTGCTTCTATATACCACAGGATCCTTGATAGAAATGTTTATTTTCCTTTAGGCTCCACAGCTAACCGTATGGGGAGGGTGGTTGGTCTGAATATGTCAGGAAAAGATATTCTTTTTCCAGGAATAGTGGGAACTCAAATTTTCAAATTTTTTGAGTTGTCTTTAGCCAAAACCGGATTGAGTCTGGGGGAGGCAGAGAAAGAGGGTATTCACGCAAGATTAAGCTCTGCTTTGCGGATGAATAAAGCAGGATATTATCCAGATGCAAAAAAATCAGAAGTGGAGATTGTTTATGATAAGTCGTCAGGTAGAATATGGGGCGCCTATGCAGTAAGCGAAAGCAACGCTGCTCAGCTCATAGATCCAATTGCTGTGGCTGTATTTGCAGGATTAAGCGTTGAAGAACTGGGATGGTTTGATGCAGCCTATGCGCCTCCTTTTGCTCCTGTGTGGAACGCATGGGTTTCTGCATCATTAAAGCATAAACTTGATTGATTAATCCTGACGCTGGTTATACTGGCTCAAATTCATCCTTTGAAGCACCGCAAACCGGACAAACCCAATCGTCTGGAATATCTTTAAAAGCAGTTCCTGGTTCAATCCCGCCGTCAGGATCCCCTTTCTCCGGGTCATAGATGTATCCGCATACCATGCATTGATAAGACTTCATGATTTCTTTCTCCTTATTTTCGTTGAATTATTCATAAAAAGAGGATATTTATATTATTATTTTCTTTTCAATGATAATCAAGATATTTTCAAGAACAACTATTTAGTCTTTGTTTCTGTTTTATTTGGTTTTACATAAGTGGGGGCATTTTTAGGAGTTTTTCCTTTTTTGACTTCATGATAAATAGCATAGGTGAGAGGTTCGCCCTGTTTAAGCTTTTCTGCTTCCGCCAGCTTTCCCACAAAAATGGTATGAGTGCCGACATCTAAAGTTTCGGTCAATTCGCATTCTAAATAACCCAATGTGTTCTCAGTCATGTAGGGAGTGCCCCTGTCAGTGGTTTTGTAACTGATTTCCTTAAACTTATCTAAGTCACGGCCAGATCTAAAACCAAAGATACCGATGAATTTGAAGGGAGTCTCTTTCTCTAGGATTGAAACAGAAAAGAGTTTACTCTGTTGAATATATTTATGAGTGAGATTATTTTTGCTGAGGCAGACGAGAATTTTAGGAGGATCTGAGGTGACCTGGATGACTGCATTAGCTATTTGGCCGTTGTATTTTTTTCCTTTTTTCGAACTCACCACATAAACTCCGTAGCTGATATCAAACAAGGTGGTTATATCCATACTTGATCTCCTTTTAGGCATTAACCCATAATTATGGCATAACCTTTTTTTTATGCAACTTTTTATAGAAATGAAATTTTTTATCGGAATACAGTAAGCATTTCCAAAACCGTGATGGATGTGATGAATAATGTTTATTAAGGAGAAAGGCAAGGGATTCGTCACCCGCTCGATTCACCAGCGATGAATCTCTCTCCCGGTTCGGGCTTCGCTCTCCTCTAAAGAGGAACCATGCCCGCTCAGCCCTCACAGGGGATTCCTCATCCCTTGCCTTTCCCCTTATATGTCAAGTAAACTCTAACACGGTTTTGGAAATGCTTATCGAAATACACTGGCCATGTTAAGACATGGTTCCAGAAATTTTTCGGATCAAGAAAGACCATATTGGAATAAAATTAACCTGATCTGATTTTTTTAATAAGTGTTGATGATAGGTAATAAAGAAGAGGCAGGAGAACCAGGAGAATAGTCACATATCTTGTTAATTGAGGTCCTATTTTTTCAATTATTTTGTAAAGTTCATCAAACCATAGTGTCCAGCAGACTACCCCAAACCACATGGAAGGAATGGTGATCACTATGGATGTGAGGGACTTGTATCCCTCAGCTCTAGCAATGAGAAAACCCATGATAGCCCCGGTCATAGGAAAAGGCATCCACACAAAAGCAACGATGCCGATCCAGCTCCATTTTTTCATGGTTTTTGCTCTTTTCTCTGCTTTTTTCATCCTGGTTTCAACAAAGTTTCTAAAAAGTTTGAATTCTTGAGCCTTAACCCATAAAAAGCCAATGACGGAAAGCATAATTAATAGAAAAGCTGTGAGGTAGGTGAGTATGATGAATATAATAGTAAGAGTAGAAAAGTTTAGTTCAAGACCAGTCCCAATAATGGCCAGCCTTCCCCCTAGATGAAAGGCTGTGACCATTGAAATTATTTTTAAGGATAGAGACGGATTTGATAAGAAGATGAAAGCAATAACGACTATTTCTATGACAAGTAAGGCCATCCCGATGATAAAGGGGAGCTTTTCGTTGGGAATTCCAAGAATATATTTATCTTTTAATGGGTGCATTATTATTCATAATCAATACATTTTTGACGTAAAAATATCAAGGTATTTAATCCAGAATAAAGAGAATTGTTGAATAAATTATTATAAAATATTATCTTATAAAAAATGAGTCAAAAAACAAAAAAATATGCCCTGGGAATGGATTTTGGAACCAATTCTTGCCGAGCCTTGATAGTGGATATTGCAAACGGAATGGAGCTTGGGACAAGCGTTTTTCCTTATCCCTCTGGAGAGGATGGAGTTTTTATTGATCAGAAGGAACCTAACGTAGCCAGACAAAATCCAGAGGATCATCTGCTTGGAATAGAAGAGTCTGTAAAATCTGCGCTTGATGAAGCTCAAAAGAATGATCCTGATTTTAATCCAAAACAGATCATAGGCATCGGAATTGACACCACAGGAAGCAGCCCCATGCCGGTCAATGCTCAAGGCATGCCTTTGTGTATGATGCCTGAATTCAAGAACAACAAAGACGCCATGGTTTGGTTGTGGAAAGATCATTCAAGTCATAATGAGGCGGCTCAGATTACTGAATTAGCTCAAGAAATGCGACCTCAATATCTAGAGAAGATAGGGGGTGTTTATTCTTCGGAATGGTTTTGGTCAAAAATATGGCACTGTAAAAATGCAGCCCCGGATGTTTTTGACTCAGCTTACAGTTTTGTGGAAATTTGTGATTATATCCCTGCTGTGTTATCTGGAAACACCAAGCCAGAACACATAAAGCGGAGTATTTGTGCGGCTGGTCATAAAGCTATGTATTGTAAGGAATGGGGAGGTCTGCCTGATAAGGATTTTCTGAAATTCTTAGATCCTGAGCTATCTAATCTCAGGAAGAGGCTGTATCAATACGCATATCCCTCAGATAAGTTAGCAGGAAAGCTATCTTCTGAATGGGCTCGAAGACTTGGACTGCAGGAAGAGATTGCCATTGCTGTGGGGGCTTTTGATGCTCATATGGGTGGAGTTGGAGCCGGAGTCAAGGAAGGAACTCTGGTGAAAATATTAGGCACCAGCACATGTGATATTCTGGTCAGTCCAAGAAAGAAGGGCTCGGTAAATATACCTGGGGTTTGCGGTATTGTGGATGGCTCTGTTATACCTGGGTATTACGGTATTGAGGCAGGACAATCAGCTGTAGGGGATATTTTTTTGTGGTTTGTTGAAAAAATCGCTCCGGATAGGTACGGAAAAAATACGGATGAAAAGTTCATAAATCTGGATAAACAAGCTTTCAGGCAGAAACCAGGAGAACACGGTCTTCTCGCTTTAGACTGGAACCATGGAAACCGCACCATACTGGTGGATGTGAGACTGAGTGGACTCATTGTTGGTCAGACTCTTCATACAGAACCCCATGAGATATACAGAGCGCTTATAGAAGCCACTGCTTTTGGCGCCCTCAACATAATAAACCGCATCCAAGAATACAGCATCACCATAAAAGATGTTGTCAATTGCGGGGGCCTTGCGGCAAAAAGCCCCTTTCTTATGCAGACCTATGCGGATATACTCGGACGTCCCATGAAAGTGTCCCGGAGTGATCAGACTCCGGCATTAGGGGCTGCTGTTTTTGGAGCTGTGGCTGCTGGAAAAGAGAAAAGCGGGTATCAAAGTGTGGAAGAAGCTCAAGACAAAATGACCGGTGTTAAAAAGGTCTATCATCCCAATTCAAAACATCATGAAGTTTATAAAAAGATATATCCTCTTTATAAAAAACTCCATGATGCCTTTGGCACCAAGGAATGGAAAGGGAATCTCTATCACGTAATGAAGGATTTGATCGCCTTACGTGAGGCTCAGAGGAGTTGACCAAATGCTAGATCAATTAAAAACAAAGGTGTGCCAAGCTAACATCAAGTTAATGGAATCTCAGTTGGTTGCATTGACCTGGGGTAATGCCAGCGGTTTTGATCAACAAAAAAAGCTGGTTGTGATCAAACCCAGTGGTTTGGCTTATGAGGAGATGGAACCAGAATGCATGGTAGTGGTGGACCTTAAAGGAGATGTGGTTGAAGGGGATTTCAAACCTTCTTCAGACACTCCCGCTCATATAGAGCTTTACAAAGCATTTGATGGATTAGGTTCAGTGGTCCATACTCACAGTGATTATGCCTCAATGTTCGCTCAGGCATTTATAGAGATCCCCTGTTTGGGCACCACCCATGCTGATTATTTCAAGGGTCGTGTGCCGATCACTAGGGCGTTGGATCAAAACGAAGTGGAAAGAGATTATGAAAAAAACACAGGTAAAGTCATTGTCGAGAGATTTAGGGATTTAGATCATCTGGATTTACCAGCAGTGTTGGTGGCAGGCCATGGGCCTTTTACCTGGGGAAAGACTCCAGAAGAAGCTGTTGAGGTCAGTATAGCGCTTGAAAAGATTGCTAAGATGGCGTGGGGAACCTTGGCACTTAAGTCTGATAAAAAGTCCATTCCAGATTATGTTTTAAAAAAGCACTACAGTCGAAAGCATGGGCCGAAGGCTTATTATGGTCAAAAGGAAGGAGATAAAAATGATTAATATACCTAAGGTTCAACTGGGAATTGTAGCGGTAAGCAGAGATTGCTTTCCTGTTGAATTATCAAAAAAGAGACGGGAAAAAGTTGTCAAAAAATGCACAGAAGCGAAAATCAATATAACCAAAATAAATACCATTGTTGAAAATGAAGATGATGTGGTCAAAGCGCTGAGAGAAATCAAAGAGAAAAACATTAATGCCCTGGTTGTTTATTTAGGAAATTTTGGGCCGGAAGGCCCCTCAACTATGCTGGCTGAGAAATTCGAAGGACCCTGCATGTTCGCAGCTGCAGCTGAAGAGCCAGCAAATAATTTAATTCAAGACAGAGGGGATGCCTACTGCGGTCTGCTCAGTGCTTCTTATAACATGGGATTGAGAAATATCAATCCTTATATCCCGAAGAATCCAGTAGGAACAGATGATCAGGTCGCTAAAATGATCAAGGACTTTATCCCTGTTGCGAGGACGGTCCTGGGTATAAAAGGTCTTAAAATATTTTCATTCGGTCCCAGGCCTCAGGATTTCTATGCGTGCCATGCTCCTATCAAACCTTTATATGATCTGGGAGTAGAAATCATAGAAAACAGTGAACTAGATCTTTATGATATTTATCAAAAAGCTGAAGGCAGCCCTGAGATTAAAGAAGTCATCAAAGAAATGACCAAAGAGCTGGGTCAAGGAAATCAATATCCTGATCTTATTGAAAAATTGGCTCAGTATGAAGTGGCTCTCAAAAATTTTTATAAGGATAACCTGGGTGCGAGCCAGTACGGAGTGTTTGCCAACAAATGCTGGCCTGCTTTTGAAAGCTATTTTGGATTTGTTCCCTGTTATGTGAATTCCAGACTTGCTTCCAATGGAATTCCGGTTGCCTGTGAGGTTGATATTTATGGAGCGTTGAGTGAGTTCATGGAGGTATGTGCCACAGAATACCCTGCCACATTATTAGACATCAATAACAATGTTCCTGAAAATTTGTATAACCGTTCAATAAAAAAGAGAGGCACTTTTAAAATAGATGACCTTTTTATGGGATTTCACTGCGGAAATACAGCCTCCTGCTGTTTAGTGGATCCCAAGATGAAATATCAGCTTATCATGAACCGTCTTCTTGAAAATGGTGATGAGCCGGATATAACCAGGGGAACTTTAGAGGGCCGGATAAGACCAGGGGAAGTAACCATTTTTAGGCTTCAGTCCACACCTGATGCCCAATTAAAATGTTATATAGCAGAAGGAGAAGTTCTGGATGTAGACCCTGATTCATTTGGGTGCATTGGTGTTTTTGGGATTAAAGAGATGGCTCGGTTTTACAGACATGTGCTCATAGAAAAAAAATTTCCTCATCATACGGCTGTCGCTTTCAGACACACTGGAAACATTCTTTTTGAAGCGGTTAAAATGTTGGGCATTGAGGATATTGGATTTAATCAACCCAAAGACAGGTTGTATAAGCATGAAAATCCATTTATATAATCCTAAGATTCCATACAAGGAAATTAATTTGATGAAAAAAAAGCCTATTCTGAATTTAGCTTCTTTAAAGGACCAAGTGTATGAATACATACGCCACCAAATGAAGATAGGAGAGTTAAGACCGGGCTCAATAATAGACATGAATGCCACCAGCAAGAAATTGGGCGTCAGCAAGACTCCACTTAGAGATGCCCTGATACGGCTTGAGATGGAAGGTTTTGTCAATATTCTGCCTAGAAGAGGAGTGGTGGTGAACACCTTGACTGTGCAGGACATTAAGGAGTTTTACCAAATATTAGGGGCTCTTGAAAATACAGCCATCCTTACAGCTTCTTCTTATTTCAGCGAAAAAGAAATAAAGAGGATGAAGGGGCTGAATGACCGAATGGATAAGGCTATTAAAAAAGATGATTTTGATACTTATTATGAAAAGAATTTAAAGTTCCATGATATTTATCTCAAACTGTCTGGAAATAAAACATTGAGAAAAACCGCGGATATCCTGAAAAAACGACTTTATGATTTTCCAAGAAGGGAAGGTTATATCAAAGAGTGGGAACAAACCTCAATCAAAGAACATGAGAAATTCATTCAGCTGATGGAGCAGAAAAAGCATCAGGAAGCCGCAGACTTTATCCGGGATGTCCACTGGTCTTTTGAAGTTCAGGAAAAATACATCCGCCAGTATTATTCAGAAAATCCAGAACAAGAAAAATAAGGAGTTTGTGAATGAAAAACAAAAAATTTATTGTTATTTTTTTATTTTCATTGACCTTGCTGTGGAATTGTCAGGGAAAAAAGGATTTGCTGCCTGTCACTCCTGGAGAAATAGAGGGACATATCCGTTTTCTTTCCCATGACCTGCTTGAGGGAAGAGCGGTTGGCTCAAGAGGAATCGCTTTGGCTGCGTTGTATCAAGAGAATCACTTTAGAAGATTAGGTCTTGAACCCGCCTTTGGCGATTCTTACCGCCAGGAAGTCAATCTTGTCGGCTGCAAACCTGACACTCAGGCGAGCCTTGGTTTTTTTTCTGACACGATTTCTATCAAGCCCGAAGTCCATAAAGATTTTGTTATAACCTCAGAAAGAAGAGACTGCCCAGATGGGGTGGAAGGAGAGCTTGTCTATGGTGGCTATCTGATTCAAGCTCCGGAAAGAGATTGGGACGATATAAAAGGAGTTGACCTCAAGGGCAAAGTCTTATTAGTGGAAATCAATGAACCTGGCAATCACCCTAATGGAATATTTGATGGGGAAGACATGACTTATTATGGAAGATGGGTCTATAAATTTGAAAAAGCTTCTGAACTAGGAGCAACAGGGATTCTCATTATCCATAACAAAAAAGGAGCCACTTATGGATGGGATGTAGTCAAAAATTCTTGGTCCGGAGAAACATTTTTTCTTCCAGATGTGACCAATAATCTATTTTTTCAGGGTTGGATCAATGAAGAGACGGCAACAGAAGTTATGGAAAAAGCTGGATATGACCGGGAAAAGTTGGAAGAAAAAGCATCCAAAAGAGATTTTAGGCCTATATTCATGAGAATGAATGCAAGGGTCAGACAAAAGCCTGTTTTCAATTCTGTAAAAGGTGAAAATATAGCCGCTATTCTCAGAGGAAAAGAAAAAAAAGAGCCAAGACGAACTATTATTCTCTCTGCTCATTATGACCACTTCGGAAGAGATGAAAATAAGCAGGGGGATCAAATTTATAATGGAGCTGTGGATAATTGTTCTGCTTCAGCCTCGATGCTCTCTCTGGCACGTTATTATGCGCAAAGGACCAAGAAACTTAAAGTGGACTTGGTTTTTGTCGCGGTTACGGCTGAGGAACAGGGTCTTCTTGGTTCTGATTATTTTGCCCGCCATCTTCCTATTCCTTCTTCTTCAGTACTGGCTAATCTTAATTTTGAGATGACAAATGTATGGGGAAGGACAAAAGATGTCTATACCATAGGAGGAAGCCACAGCGGATTAGGTGAAATCTGTGCTGAAGCGGCTGAAAACCTGGGGCTTGAATATATTCCTGAAAGAAATAAAGAACTAGGATATTTTTTCCGTTCAGACCAATTAAGTTTTGCCCGGGCTGGCATACCGGCGGTTTGGCTTCACGAGGGAATCACATCCTTAGGAAAAGATAAGGATTATATTAACAAAAAAAGCAGAGACTACCGTGAATTCAAGTACCATAAAGTAACAGATGAATTTGAGAACGACTGGGATTTAAACGGTACTGTTCAGATTACGGAATGGGCTAGAGAAATTATTTCAATTCTATCTGAAATGGAAAATATACCCCAGTTTAAGGAGTCCAGCTCATTTAAAAGAAAATAAACCTGAACTATTCATAAAAAAATGGCGATTATAATGAATGAATAATCCAGGTAAGTAAAGGAATGGGTTGATTTTTTGCTTTTTAGTTTAAAAATTTTGTGTTAGAATAGCATAAACGAAATGGAAACAGATAAATCCAAAAGTTCTCATTTTTCAGATTATCTTAAACCCTCTCAAATAATTCTTGAATTAGAAGCCAAAGATAAAAAAGAAGCGTTGGAAGAACTGTTAGAACTCCTGAAAAAACAAAACTTGATAAAGAACAAGAAGCCTATTTTAACTCGAATTATTGACCGAGAAAGGCTTGAGTCCACAGGAATCGGGCATCAAATCGCACTTCCTCACGCAAGATTTAATACAGGAATGAAAGATATTGCCGTGGTGGTGGGTCGGTTAAAAAAAGGGGTAGAATTTGATGCCATTGATAAGAAAAAGGTAAAGCTTATAATACTCATTGTCTGGAATCCTGCCATCCCAGGCCTTTTCAACCATCTATTTGCAGGATTAGCCAAATTTTTATCAAATGATAAGTTCAGGAAAAGACTGTTTACTGCTGAAACATCTGATGATTTCTATGAAATTCTTTCTGAGGTAGAACTGCACCTGCCTCCAATGGAGGATCGGATCATTCATAGGGGAAGACTCTTATGGAAGCTCCAGGAGATTGAGCTAAAGAAGAAGAAAGCAAAAAAGCAAGAGTTAAAAGAACTGCAGGAGCAAGCAGACTTGATCAGAGCTGAACTGGATAAGGCTCTTCTTGACCGCTTTGATAAGCTTATGGATAGATACGGCTTTGCCGTAGCTGAAGTTAAAGGCGGAACCTGTATGGGATGCTACATAAATATTGCCACTGGAATGAGTTCAGCTATTGAAGGAAGCAATGATATTTATGTATGTGAAAACTGCGGCAAATTTCTGGTTTCTGCAGACCGAGAAGAAAAATAGGGTTTAATTTTACAGATTTTTGACAACACGCTTCTCCCATAAATTCATTTTATGAGATCTTTACCCTACCCATCTTCAATAAAGCTTAATTTTTATAAAAAGGTGAACAAAAGCAACTGCTTGACATGTAATTGAAATTACTGTAATTTGTAATCCACATACATAGAAGGAGGTTTTTATGTCTGACAAAAAAAATTCTCAAAACAAGAATGAGAAAACTGAAGAAAAGAAGAAAAAAGGAGCTTTTGATGAATTTGGAGAACAGGTGGAAAAATTTGCCAATAGAACAGCTGAATCCATAAAAAAGGCCATTGACAAGGCTCTTTCTTCAAGGAATACTGTTCTCACTATCAGGGTCAATGATGACTCCAATGAGAAAATAAATAGGTTGGTTGAATCAGGTCTTTTTAAAACACGGTCAGAAAGCGCTGCTTTTCTCATATTACAGGGGATCAAAGCTCAACAGGACTTATTTGATAAAATAGAAGGAAAAATCAAGAGGATGGAAAAAATAAAACAAGAATTAAAGTCTATTGTGAGTGAGGAGATTGGAAAGGAGACTCCAAAAGTATAGAAAGATAGAAATTTCCCCTTATTCGAATTAAAGATTATTTATTATTCTAAAGGGTTGTTTTTATTCTGCTTTCTCTTCCTCCTCTACTTCTTCTTCAAGCTTCTTTGTTCTAGCTGCATCTTTTATACTGCTTATTCCTGCAACCAAAGCAATGAGTCCTCCAAAGAATAGAATAGGAGGAATGCAACCAAATAAGAGGTTTAGAAATTCTTGAGTCCATACTAGAATGACAAGCACAACACCACCTGCCATAGCAATGAGTCCCAATAGAATTGCAAAGAACTTACCCATAAGTAAGCCTCCCTTTTTAGTATCTAAATTTTCCGCGATGATTATATCAGAAAGCTTTTAAAAACTCAAAATCATTTCTCTTATTTTTCTCAAAAATGATTTATAATTGCGGACAGATGATAAAGTGAATGTGGAATGAGCAAAAAAATAAGAATTAAATGCGCTATTTTTGACATGGATGGGACCATAGTGGATGTTCCTTATGACTGGGCTCAAATAAAAAATGAATTAGAAACTGGTGGAAAGCCTATTCTTAATTATCTAGAGGAACTGGAGGAGCCAAAAAAATCAGAAAAATGGAATATACTTAAAAATTATGAAAAAAACGCCACTCAAAAAGCTGTCCTGAAGAAAGGTATTATTCATTTTCTCCAATTTATTAAAAAACATGAGATTTTAAGCGCTCTTGTGACTAACAATTCCAAAGAAAACGTTTATTATCTCTTAGATAAATTCAATCTGACTTTTGATTTAGTGATGACCCGAGAGAGCGGTCTATGGAAACCTTCGGCAGAGCCTTTCTTCAAAGTTATGGAGAAATTTTCTATTGACGAAGAAGAGTGTTGTGTTATCGGTGATTCTCATTTTGATGTCATGGCAGCCAGAGAGGCTGGGATTGAAAGAGTCTTTATCATAAATAAAAATATCAATAAGTTTAAAAACGAAGATGCAGAAGTCTATAGATCCTTCAAGGAACTTGAAAATCGAATAGCTCAGATAATATCATAATTCTTTGTCTGATTTGACAATTTACTGAATTCATTCATAATAAGTGCTTAACTTGGCCTACGCCCTGAGTCATGGACAATCAAGGTTAATATAAAAGCAATTATGGAAATGAAAAACAAGACGGGTAGAATTTTTTATTTTTACACAGCATTTACCCTGCTGAGTTTGCTGATTTTCTCTTTAACAGGATGTCAGAGCAGAAAAGGAAAGGTAAATTATATTCTCATTACTTTAGACACCCAAAGAGCGGATTATCTAAGTTGTTACAATCCAGACAAAGCTCACACTCCAAACCTTGATTCTCTAGCCAGGAAAGGGATCTTGTTTGAAAATTGTTACTCTTTGACTCCGATCACACTGCCTTCGCACGGTTCAATTTTTTTCTCTCAACCCCCGAATCAACTAAAGTCCTACAACAATGGACACATCATTAGAAAAAAGAGAAACAGGCCTTCTTTTGTAAATGTATTTAGAAAAGGGGGGTATTCCACAGCCGCTTTTATTTCTCTGGGAGTCTTGACGGCAAAGTATGGATTGGATGAAGGTTTTTACCTCTATGATGATGAATTCCCTGAAGGAGATTGGTATTTGACGGCTCAGGATGTGAATCAGAAAGCTTTTCCCTGGTTGGAAAAAAACAGAAATAAAAATTTTTTCCTGTGGTTGCATTACTCGGATCCCCATGAACCCTATTATCCACCTGATTCCCCGCCAGATCTAAAGCTGTTTTTAAATGATCATCTTATTGGCGAGTATAATCTGAATAAAACCACAAATCAGATCGAACTAAATTTAAAAAAAGGAGAAAACCAGTTAAAATTTGCATTAGTCAACAATTTCATAAAAAACTCTTATCCCTTAAGAGCTAAATTTAAGAGCTTGACTGTGGAAGAATTAGAAGAGGAGCCAGGAATTGATGTTGAATTCAAACAGGGCTGGATATTCAGGAAGCAAGATGATTCTATTTTTATGAATCCTGAGGCGGTTGTGAATATCGTCAATCTTTCAGAATCAAAAAAATTATCCTTTTCATTGAGAGGGAATATACTCCTTCCTTTTGAGGTGATGAAAGAAAATTACAGGAAAGATGTGGAATATATGGATAGAGAGTTTGGTAAATTATTAAGAAGACTTGAACAGTTCGGCCTTATGAAAAAGACACATATACTGGTTGTGGGAGACCACGGAGAGAGTCTTGGAGATTATATAAACTATAATGGAGAGCCCCATTTTGGACATATATTCTTTCTTTATGATCTTTATATGAGGGTCCCCTTAATTATCTACAATCCCTTTTCTGATAAGAGGGGGGTGAGAGTTAAGGAGCCGGTATCTTTGCTGGATATAGCCCCCACAATCATGGACACCATGGGTTTTAAGAGACTGTCTCATTTCAAAGGAAGAAATATAAATGATTTAAGTGAGCAAGATGACTGCTTCATTTTTCAGGAGACCTATAAACCTCAGGCAATAAGAAGTAAGTTTGCTTTGCTTCAATATCCTCTGCACCTGATTTATACCCCAGATTCAGGAAAGTATGAGTTGTATGATTTAAAAAATGACCCAGAAGAGAGAGAGAATATATATGATGAGAAGAACAAGGTTGATCAGGTAGTCAACATGAAAAAAATCCTGGATGACCGAGTGCGGAAAGTCATTAAAGATAAAATAGAAATCCAGATAGACAAGGATACAGAAGGAATGCTTAAAACGCTTGGTTACATTAAATAAAACATATAAAGGAGATGAGATGGAAGAAGAAAAATTATTATTGATTCCAGGTCCAACTCCTGTTCATCCCCGAATAATAAACGGGCTTTCTCTTCCCACTGTTTCCCATGTGAGTCCTGTATTTGTTAAGGAGTTTAAGGAAGCCCTTTTAAATTTAAAGAAAATTGTTTTTTGTGAGTCAGGAGAGCCTTTTATATTGGCGGGAGCAGGAACTTTTTCTATGGAAATGACCTTGGTCAATCTACTAGATAGAGGAGATAAAGTACTGGTTATCTCTCAAGGATATTTTGGACAGCGGATGAAAGACATAGCTGAAACTTTCGGCTATCCATGTGATGTTTTACAAAGTCCTTGGGGAAAAGCGGTGGAGCCGGACCAGGTCAAGGAACAGCTTGAGCAGAAAAAATATTCCCTTGTTGTCTCCACACATGTGGATACAGCGACCGGTGCCTGCGCTCCTGTAGATAAATACGCTGAAGTGGTCAGAGACAAAGAAGCTCTATTTGCCATAGACGGGGTCTGTGCCACCGGAGGGATAGAGGAAAGGATGACAGACTGGGGTGTTGATGTGATACTGACCGCAGCACAAAAATGTTTTGGAGTTCCTCCTGGCTTGGCTGTTTTGATTTTTTCTGAAAAAGCCATGGATCAAAGAAAAAGCATCCCATCTGTTCAGGCATATTATGGAGATATTTTAAATTGGCTTCCTATTATGAAAGATCCCTCCAAATATTTTTCAACTCCCTGTGTGAATGAGATAAGAGCGTTTTGTGAGGGGACTCGAGTTATGATCGATGAAGGCATGGAAGTGCGATTCAAGCGTCATGATAAAATCGGCCGAGCCATAAGAGCTGGTTTAAAAAGCCTTGGATTCTCCTTTTTCACTGATGAGGATTATTTTGCCGATACTCTTTCAGTGCCCATCTATCCCCATGGAGTCGAGGACAGCTCTTTTCGAACCAAACTCGCAGAGAATAGAGTGGTTGTTGCCGGAGGACTGGGGAAGTTAAAAGGCAGGGTTTTCAGAATAGGACATATGGGAAATATTTCTTATTCTCAAGTGGAGTTTGCCGTATCATCTATTGAAAAGACTCTCTCAGAAATCGGATATAAGTTCCATGCTGGCTCAGGAGTTCAAGCAGCCAAAGAAATTTTCAAACAATAATCGAGCCTGAATATAGAATTATGTCAAAAAAAGAAGTTTTTTTTATTCCAGCCAGCGAACAGGAAGGCACTCAAAGCCTGTCAGAGAAAACCAAAAAAATTTTTCAAAGACTGGATTTCAGCAAAAAGATTGAAAAGAACTCGTTTGTGGCTCTTAAAATACACTTTGGAGAAAAAGGAAATAAGGGATATATAAAGCCCTGGTGGCTTTTTGATACTGTAAAAGTGATTAAGAATCAAACCGATCGAGTTTTTTTAACAGATACCAATACTTTATATATTGGAAAAAGGTCCAATGCAGCAGACCATATGATGTTGGCACATGGGCATGGTTTTGATGCACAAAAAATGGGAATTCCCGTTATCATTGCAGATGGGCTTATAGGCCGAAATAATGATGACATAAAGATAGAAAAGCAGAGAATAACAACAGCCAAAATAGCCAGCTTATTTATTGACTCAGATGTCCTGTTATGCCTGAGTCATTTCACAGGTCATGCTCTCACTGGATTTGGTGCCGCCATAAAAAATCTTGGAATGGGATGTGCCTCAAGGGCTGGAAAGCTTGATCAGCATTCAGATGTCCATCCGAGAGTCAATCCTAAATACTGTGATTTATGCCAAACTTGTTTTGATTTTTGTCCGGAAAAGGCCATAGAGGAAAAAGACGGGAAAGCTTTTATTGTGAGTGAAAAATGTATAGGCTGTGGAGAGTGTCTGGTGGTTTGTCCCCAAGGAGCTGTTAAGATAACATGGGATAGTGATAAAATCCGAATTCAGGAAAAAATGGCTGAATATGCTTTTGCTGTGAGCCGGGTTTTTGGAGAAAAAATTGTCTATATTAATTTCTTAATCCATATAACCAAAGATTGCGACTGCATGTGTAAAGGCGCTCCTCCTTTTGCTGATGATATAGGAATTCTTGGCTCATACGATCCAGTTGCTTTGGATCAAGCTTGTGTTGATATGGTGAATGATCAGAATGAAAAGGATGTCCTCAAAGCTCAAAATGGGATTGATTGGTCTGTACAGCTCAAACACGGAGAAAAAGTGGGATTGGGAAGCCGGGATTATAAAATAGTCAGAGTGTAATTATCTAAAGGTATCGGGACGGTGGGATTCGAACCCACGACCCCAGCGTCCCGAACGCTGTGCGCTACCAAACTGCGCTACGCCCCGATTTTTCGAATCATTATATCTTTAAAGCGATGTTGAGTAAAGAAGAATGCACTTTATGGGACTATGAAAAATAATGAAATAACATGTAATAATACGACATATTACGACATTTCCCCTAAATCCCTTGACATTGCATGACATCAGCGTTATTTTTCAAACACAATCTTCCAAAAAGATGGGTTTAATGGAGGTGTCAAATAAAGGGGGGGAGATGGCTCCCCTGATTACCTAAAAAAGTTTCTACATATGCAGTTCAATGATATCCCCATCATGGAGTTTGTAATCTTTATTTACTTTTTGTCCTTTATACTTTTTCTTCCCCCAAATCCTGGCATACTTTAAATTTTTTGCAAAGTCTTTGTGAACCGCTTTGGCCATATCCATGACATTGCATCCATGTTTGAATACAAATGGCTCATCAAACGAAGGTTTCTTGCCGGGTATCTTGCTGTACACTCTCATGACATGAAGGCTTTCAAATATTTTTTTTCTGAGAAGCTCTAGATTTTTATTTTGAGCTGCGGAACAAAAAATAGGAGTGAATTCTGGATCAATTAATTCAATGATTAGATCTCTCATGTCTGAATTCTCAGGGAATTCATCTTTATTAAGCACTAAAATACAGTTCTTGACAAACTGTCCTTTTTCTTTTGATGATTTATTGTCTTTATCCTCAGGAACAAGAATTATTTTTTTCTCTTTGAGGATTTCTTGGATAGTGGCGATGTCTTCAGCCGGATCATGACTTTTAGAGTCGATGACGAGAAGCACAGTATCGGCGTTTTTGACAAGCTCAGAATGCCATACTTCCATATAATCCTTGGTGATGGGAGGAGTATCAATAAGTTGGACCTGAACATTTTCAAATTTCATCATGGCTGGATAGGGTTTGTGTGTGGTGAAAGGGTATTCCGCTACTTCTGGTTCTGCATTGGTTAAACTTTTTATGAGCATTGATTTTCCTGAATTGGGCGGTCCGATGAGAATGACCTGGCCGGCACCGGATTTGTCGATATGATAGGAGAGGTCGTGCTTTGCCACCACTGATTTTTTCTGGGATTTGGACTTGAGTTTGGATATCTTTCTTTTATAAAGAGCTTGTAGTTTTTCAGTTCCTTTATGCTTGGGAATTATAGAAAGAAGCTCTTCCATTATTTTAATTTTCTCTAATGGATCATTGGTGTCTTTTAGCTTCTTTTCAACTTCAAAATACTGTGGAGGTAAGTTTGCCGGCATGTCACAGCCATTATATCTGATTCCTTGTCAATTTTCAATGAGACTACCCCTTAAAAAAGATTGATTCTGGATAGAAAAATAGTTTTGCAAAAACCGAGATTTTTATTGAAAAAAAGCCTCTAATCATGTATAATTCTTATCAGTATTATGCCTACTGGGTTATGTGAAATTCCTTCCTCCATGGCCCCTGATTTTTCTTGGAAAGCAAACAAATGAAAAAAAAGGACTATAGTGCAGAAAGTATAAAAGTATTAAAGGGTTTAGATGCGGTCCGCAAGCGACCTGCCATGTATATTGGCAGCACAGGACCCGAAGGGCTTCACCATTTGGTTTATGAAGTGGTGGACAACAGTATTGACGAGGCTTTGGCGGGGTACTGTAACCGTATTTCTGTCATAATCCATGAAGACTGCAGCGTCACTGTGGAAGACAATGGTCGGGGTATCCCTGTAGAAAGACACAAGAAAATAAAAAAGCCGGCTGCAGAAGTGGTGATGACCATGCTTCATGCCGGCGGTAAATTTGACACCAAAACTTACCAGGTAGCTGGAGGTCTGCATGGAGTAGGAATATCGGTGGTCAATGCCCTTTCTGAATTTTTAGAACTTGAAGTCAAGAGAGAGGGAGGTGTGTTTGCCCAGAAATACCAAAGGGGAAAAGCGGTTACAAAGCTTCAAAAAATTGGAAAGACCAGAAGGACGGGCACAAAGATAAGGTTCAAGCCAGATAAAGAAATATTTGATGAAATAGGCTTTAGTTTTGATATATTAAGCAAACGGCTGAGGGAACTTTCTTATCTGAATATGGGTTTGAAGATATCTATTATTGATGAATCCACAGAAGAAAAGCATGAATTCCAGTATAAAGGGGGAATCAGAGAGTTCGTCCAGTATTTAAACCAGAACAAGACCGCTATTAATCCAAAACCCATCTATTTTGAGGACCGTAAAGACGGAGTTATTGTTGAGATGGCGCTTCAGTACAATACAGGATATTCTGAGACTATATTTTCTTTTGTGAACAATATAAACACCAAAGAGGGGGGAACTCATTTAAGCGGTTTTAAGGCAGCGCTGACGAGAACAATCAACAGTTATGCCAGTGAGAGCAATATAAAGAAAGGATTTCAGCAAAATCTCAGTGGAGATGACACCAGAGAAGGGCTCTGTGCTGTGCTTAGCCTAAAGCTTAAAGATCCTCAGTTTGAAGGCCAGACTAAAACAAAACTTGGAAACAGTGAGGTCAAAGGGATCGTGGAGTCTGTAGTCAATGAGCAGCTGTCTAACTACTTTGAAGAGAATCCGTCTATTTCAAAAAAAATCATCGATAAAATTATGGAAGCGGCTAGAGCCAGAGACGCAGCCCGTAAGGCCAGGGAGTTAGCCCGGCGAAAAGGAGTCCTTGAATCAAGCGCTCTTCCCGGAAAATTATCTGATTGTCAGGAAAAAGACCCTGCAGAGGCTGAAATTTTCTTTGTGGAAGGGGATTCAGCAGGAGGATCCGCAAAACAAGGACGCGACAGACGTTTTCAAGCGGTCCTCCCTTTAAAAGGAAAGATACTGAATGTGGAAAAAGCTAGATTTGACAAGATCATCAAAAACGACGAGATAGGATATATTATTTCAGCTCTTGGTTCCGGGGTGGAAGGTTCAGACTTTGATTTAAGTAAATTGCGTTACCATAAAGTCATTATAATGACCGATGCTGATGTGGATGGATCCCATATCCGAACACTGCTCATGACATTTTTCTACAGACAAATGCCTCAATTGATTGAACTAGGGCATCTTTATATAGCTCAACCTCCTTTGTATAAGATCAAAAAAGGAAAATCATCCAATTACATTGGGAATGAAAAAAAATTCCAACAGTATCTTCTGGATAAGATCTGCAAAGATTTTAGTCTCAGAGTAAAAAACAAGAAAAAAGTTTATAAAGGGAAAGAACTTAAGGATATATTAAAGAAAATAATGGGGAAGAAGAACGACATAAATGGTTTGGAAAGAAAGAACTATCCTCATTTCCTTATTTCCACTCTCCTGAACCATGAAGTAAGCGGAACAGAATATTTAAAACAAAAAGACAGAATGGATGAAATCCACAAGGAGCTGAGTGAAAAAGGCATCGAATCTGTTTTATCAAGAGACGAAGAACACGGCTTGTATGAACTCATTGTGAAATATCGAATCAATGGAATGAAAATGGAGGCAAAAGTGGGAATGGATTTGGTAACTTCTCCTCGATATCAAAGACTCTATGAAGTGCATAAGGAGCTTGAAGAGATCAGACCTCCTTTTGAAGTAATAAATAAACAAGAACCGGTAGAGATTGAAAATGAAGCAAGGCTGCTTGAGTATTTAAGAGAACAGGCTAAAAAAGGGATTTCTATTCAAAGATACAAAGGTCTGGGCGAAATGACTCCAAGTCAGCTCTGGGAAACCACCATGGACCCGGAAAAAAGAAATTTACTCAGAGTTTCTATTCAAGATGCGGTCAAAGCTGATCAGATATTTAATATTCTCATGGGAAGTGATGTGGAGTCGCGGAGGAATTTTATTGATGAAAATGCCCTAGAGGCAGAGAATTTGGATATCTAATCATCAATCTGCAGAGTTCTAGAAAGGAGTGAGAGCATGGCTGCCAAACTATCAGAAATCAGCATTGAAAAAGAAATGAGCCGGTCCTATCTGGATTACGCAATGAGTGTTATCATCGGGCGGGCCATTCCTGATATAAAAGATGGATTAAAACCTGTTCAGAGAAGAGCTCTGTATGCCATGCATGAGCTGGGATTGAAGTGGAATAAACCATTTAAAAAATCAGCAAGAATTGTCGGAGATATTATAGGAAAGTATCATCCGCACGGCGATACGGCTGCTTATGATACAGTGGTCAGAATGGCGCAAGACTTTGCGCTTCGCTATCCTCTTGTAGATGGGCAAGGAAATTTTGGTTCTATAGACGGAGATCCGGCTGCAGCCATGCGGTATACAGAAGTCCGCATGAAAAAAATAGCTGAAGAGCTTCTGTTGGATCAGGACAAGGATACAGTAAATTTTATTCCAAATTATGACGGAAGCCTGACTATGCCTGAAGTTCTTCCAGCAAAGTTTCCTAACTTACTGGTCAATGGAGGATCAGGAATTGCTGTGGGCATGGCCACTAATATTCCTCCCCATAATATAGGAGAAGTCATTGACGGAGTTATTCATCTCATCCGCAACCCAAAAGCGACCCTTGAGGAGATAATGAAATTTATACCAGGACCTGATTTTCCGACAGGTGGATTCCTTTTTGGGCAGGAGGGTATTAAAAGCGCTTATGAAAACGGCAAAGGTGTGATTTACATAAGAGCTAAGGCTGTTATCGAGTCCGGTGGAAAAGGTGAAAGAGCTCGGATCGTTATCACAGAAATACCTTTTCAGGTGAATAAAGCGAATCTTTTGGAGAAAATGGCTAAACTGGTCAACGCTAAAAAAATCGAAGGGGTGGCTGACATAAGAGATGAGTCAAGCAGAGAAGGAATAAGAGTGGTGATTGAGGTGAAAAGAGGAGAAACCCCAGAGATTGTGTTGAATAATCTTTATAAGCACACCATGCTCCAGACTTTCTTCGGGATCATACTTTTAGCCATTGTAGACAGACAGCCAAAGCAGTTAGGCCTGCTCGATATGATGCGCTATTTTATCTCACACCGCCAGGATGTGGTTAAACGCCGCACCCGTTATGAATTAAAAAAAGCGAAGTTAAGAGCCCATATTCTGGAAGGTTTGACAATCGCTCTTGATAATTTGGATGATGTCATTTCTCTGATAAGAGGTTCCCGAAATGTGGATGAGGCTCGAAAAGGACTGATCACTCAATATCATATGACAAAAACACAGGCTCAGGCCATTCTGGACTTACAGCTGCAGAAATTAACCCAACTGGAAAGAGATAATATCCAGAAAGAACACAAAGAACTTCTCAAGTTGATAAAAAAGCTTAAACGCATTCTTGGGAGCGAAGAACTCATCATGAACATCATTGTGGAGGAATTGGAAAAAATAAAAGAAGAGTATAAGGATGACAGAAAGACAGAGATAATCGATGAAAAAATCGTTGATATAAAGCCGGAAGATCTCATCAAAGAAGAAGATGTGGCCATCACCTATACGGCTTCAGGTTATATAAAAAGGACCCCCCTCAGCAGCTATCGTTTTCAATGCAGAGGCGGAAAAGGGAAAAAAGGCATCAGCATGAAAGCAGAGGATTTAGTGGAGAATCTTTTCATCAGCTCCACTCATGACTATTTGCTTGTTTTTACCAACAAAGGCCATATGTACTGGTTAAGAGCTATGGAAATACCTGACCTTCCTGCATCTTCAAGGGGAAAATCGATCAATAATTTGATCAATTTTTCATCTGGAGAAAGAGTCAGTTCACTGGTAGCTGTGGATGAATTCTCTGAGAATCAGTTTGTTGTTATGCTTACCTCTAATGGAACAGTGAAAAAAACACGTCTGAGTTTATTCAGACATATACGAAAAGGCGGTATTAGAGCGATTTCCCTGCACAAAAAATCTGAGCTAATGATGGCAAGACTTACAGACGGGGAAAGGGATATCATCATCGGCACCAGTTCAGGGAAAGCGATCCGTTTCAGCGAGAAAGAGATCAGGCCCATGGGACGTCAAGCAGCAGGAGTCAAAGGAATAAATCTTTCTCCTAAAGATCGGATTATAGGAATGGTGGTGATCACAGAGAATGATAAACATATATTCACCGCCAGTGAGAAAGGATATGGGAAAAAGACAGAAGTTTCTCTTTACCCAATAAGACACAGGGGTGGAAAGGGAGTTATTAATTTAAAGACCAATAAAAAAATCGGCAAAGCCGTAGGAATCATGGGGGTATCTGACGAGGAAGTCCTGTTAATCACTGAACTTGGTAAGACCATCAGGGTAAAAACGGAAGATTTCAGGCCTATTGGGAGAGCCACTCAAGGGGTGAAGCTGATCAACCTAGGAAAAGAGGACCGTGCGGTATCTGCGGCTAAAGTATGCGAATCCTGATTATTCATAAAATCTGAAATTCAGGTATGGCTTCTGCTCCGTTCAAATGTTCTGAGGGAAAGGGCAAGGGGTTCATCACCCGTTCGATTCCCCAGCGAGGAATCTCACTCCCATTCGGACTTCGCTCTCCTCTAAAGAGGAACCATGCCCGCTCAGCCCTCATAGGGGATTCCTCACCCCATGCCCTTCTCCCTCAAAAGAGATACTGATCCATATATAATTTAGGTTATATATTCCATATATTGACAACGTACGCTTAAATAAATTCAGGAATGGCTGAAGCGACCTTGAAGATGTTCTTGCGAAGAACGAAGTGATGAATCAATCTCATCTTTTCACGAAGCATAATGAGATTGCCGCGCTCCCTTGCGGTCGTTCGCAATGACGAACGGAGCGACAGCCACACCTGAATTTATTACTTGACTTTTTTATGCGATAAAAAATAGAATTGAGCCAACATTTGGAGGAGGAATATACAATGGATACATTAGCACAGATGTTTCTTAATACCATCAAAGCCTTTCCTAAACCGGATATGATGCTTTATAAAGAAGAAGGAGAATACAAACCTATA
The DNA here is from genome assembly GCA_041686095.1 of Candidatus Aminicenantota bacterium. GTDB lineage: Bacteria > Acidobacteriota > Aminicenantia > Aminicenantales > Aminicenantaceae > WJMT01. The sequence goes on along the minus strand of JAWLEN010000009.1, from coordinate 7,458 downwards.
TCTACAGAAGAATTTAAAAACAGAGTGATTCATCTCTCCTTAGGTCTTCAGGAATTGGGTTTAAAAAAAGGAGACAAACTTGTTATTTTAGCTGAGAACTGTCCGGAATGGGTGATAACAGATCTTGCCAACATATGTTTGGGAGGCATTACGGTTCCTATATATACTTCTCTTGTTCCAGAGCAAATCAAATACGTAATAAATAATTCAGACGCCAAAGCAGTTGTTTGCTCTGATCTTTCTCTTTGGGAAAAAGTGAATTTTGTTAAAGATAAATTGAATAAGGTCGAAAATTTTATAGTTATGGGAGCTAAAGCTCCAGAAGGAACTGTGCTTTTGTCAGAGGTGACCGGGAGAGGAAAAAAGTTATTTGATAAAGAACCTGAATTGTTCGAAAGAACAGCCTCTAAAATTGAGGCTGAAGATATCGCTTCGATTATCTATACTTCGGGCACCACAGGCACTCCTAAAGGGGTAATGCTCACTCATTCCAATTTTATAAGCAACAGTCTAGCTACCGCGAGTATCATTGAATTCACGGCTAAGGACACTGTTCTTTCCTTTCTCCCATTATCCCATGTGTTAGAACGGATGGTGACTTTCACCTATTTATACAAAGGTTGTTCTATTGCCTATGCTGAGAGCATTGAAACTGTGGCTGAAAATCTTTTAGAGGTAAAACCGCATATAATGGTCAGTGTCCCTAGGGTATTTGAAAAAATTTACGCGAAGGTCATGGATAATGTTCTCGAAGGTTCAGCCTTAAAAAGAAAAATATTTTTCTGGAGTGTTAAAATAGGAAAGCTGTACGCACAAAAGGAATTAAATAAAGAAAAGATTCCAAAGTGGCTGAGTTTTAGAAGAAATGTCGCTGAAAAGCTTGTTTTTTCCAAAATAGTTAGTCGAACAGGGGGAAGAGTGAGGTTTTTTGTCTCTGGAGGCGCTCCACTTTCCAAAGATATTGCTGAATTTTTTTACGGGATGGGTTTGGTTGTTTTAGAAGGATATGGATTGACAGAGAGCTCTCCTGTCATTGCTGTGAACACTCTTGAAGAACTCAAATTTGGATCTGTAGGGAAACCTATTCCCGGAGTCACTGTTAAGATAGCAGACGATGGAGAAATCTTAGCCAAGGGTCCTAACATTATGAAGGGTTATTATAAAGCGGAGGAAGAAACAGAAGAAGTTCTAAAACAAGGTTGGCTTCACACAGGAGATATTGGATACTTGGATGAAGATAATTTTCTTTGCATTACAGATAGAAAAAAGGATATTATCGTGACAGCTGGAGGGAAAAACATAGCTCCACAGATGATAGAGAATCAGTTGAAAACAAATCCTTTCATATCAAATGTTGTTATTATAGGAGACAAAAAAAGGTTTATTTCTGCTTTGATTGTTCCTACTTTTGAAAAACTGGAAGAGTATGCCAAAGCCAGCGGTATTGAATATAAATCGCTAGAAGATCTGGTAGAAAATGAAAAAATCATAAACTTTATGATGTCAGAGATTGATAGATATTCAGCAAATTTTGCAACTTATGAAAGAGTCAAAAAGATAATTCTACTGGACAGGGATTTTGAAATAGAGAAAGGGGAATTGACTCCTTCACTGAAAGTAAGAAGAAATATTGTTGAAGATAAATTCAAAGACAAGATAGATAAGCTTTATCAGGATTGATCTTTCCAGTAGAGTATCCGGCCGCAGTTTTCACACAATATGATTTTGTTGCCTTCTTTTAATTCATTGATAATTTGAGGACGGATTCGTATTTGACATATAGAACAGAAATCATCAGTCACAGGGGACAGGGCTATGCCGCTGTTACTTTTATATATGCTTTTATAAAGATTTAACTGGTCATCCGGGATCTGAGGTTCCACTTCTTTTTTATCTTCAACAAGAAGTTGCTTTTTTTCTTCTATTTCTCTGCTTTCTTTTATGAGTTCTTCTTTTTCTTTGGAGAGTTTCTCCTCATCTTGCTTTGCTTTTAATTTGGCTTTTTTGATCTCTTGCTCAATGTCATCTGAGGCCAACATCTCGCTTATTATTTCCTCTTCCAGATTCTCCACTTTATTTTTTGCCTCTCCGATTTCTTTTAGAAGAGATTGGTATTCTTTATTGGTCTTGACATCGTTGAGCTGGCGCTGAAACTTGTCTATCTTTGTTTTTATGTCCTCAACCTCAGAATCAAGTTCTTTTCGTCTTTTTTGGTTTTGGACCAGCCTTTCTTTATATTTTTCGACTTCCGAGAAGCTTTGTTCAATCTTTCTGTCAATCTCGTTTATTTGGACGGGAGTTTTTTCGAGGAAAAGAGAGATGTCTTTGATTTTTTCATCTAGACTTTGGAGTTTGATTAAGTATTTAAAACTATTAGCCACATCTTTTCCTCTTGAGAAAATGGGCCTACCAGGATTCGAACCTGGGACCGACCGGTTATGAGCCGGTGGCTCTGGCCGCTGAGCTATAGGCCCTTGGAATATTTATAACAAAACTATTTGATCAAGTCAATCAAACTGGATTATTCAGGTTTTAGATTGGAAAGTTTTATTCTTCGATTTTTTCAACAAAAGACTGGAGTTTTTTGCTGCGGGTAGGATGCTTTAATTTTCTCAAGGCTTTAGCCTCTATTTGTCTGATTCTTTCTCGAGTGACCTTGAACTGCTGTCCTACTTCTTCCAAAGTGTGTTCGTTTCCATCTCCTAGACCAAATCTCATTTTTAAAACCTTGGCCTCTCTTTGAGTGAGGGACTTTAAAGCCTCATCTATTTGTTCTCTTAAATTAATGCTGATCACTTTATCTGGAGGTGACTGCATGATTTTATCTTCAATGAAATCGCCAAGATGACTGTCTTCTTCTTCGCCAATGGGGGTTTCCAAAGATATGGGTTCCTGAGCTATTTTTATGATTTTCCTCACTTTATTAATAGGCATATCCAATCTTTCTGAAATTTCTTGAGAGGTTGGTTCTCTTCCTATTTCCTGGACAAGGTCCCGAGAAATTCTTATTAGTTTGTTTATTGTTTCAATCATATGAACAGGAATCCGGATGGTTCTTGCTTGGTCAGCGATAGCTCTTGTAATGGCTTGCCTTATCCACCAGGTGGCATAGGTGGAAAACTTATATCCGCGCCTGTATTCAAATTTATCTACAGCCTTCATCAATCCCATATTTCCTTCCTGTATGAGGTCTAAAAATTGAAGCCCGCGATTGCTGTATTTCTTAGCAATGGATACCACTAGTCTCAGGTTAGCAGCCACCAATTCTTTTTTTGCTTGGTCGCTTATTTTTTCTCCTGTGGTGATAGATCGAAGTATTCTTCTGAGCTCCTGGGAATCAAGACCGACTTCCTGGTGAATGTTTTTTATCTGATTATTGATTTCCTTGATTTCATCATTAATATTTTTTCGCTTTTTTTTACTTCTTGTTCTTTTGTATGATACTTTTAATTCCTCTTTGTTTTCTTCAAGTTTGTTTATTGTTGTTAATTTGCTTCTGAGTATATTTATTAAAGTCTCTTCAAATTCAGGCTTTATAAGGTCTTTGATGATATGACCCATCTCGACGATAATGCGTCCTCGTGAGAAACTGTGTTTTTTTGTTTTTGGTAATTTAGTTAGTTTGTCATCCAGGATTTTTATTTGTTTGATTTTTTCTCTTATGGATTTTTTTTCTTCTTCGATTTTTTGTGCGTCTGAATATTCGTCTTTGTAATCAAACATGATCTGGGCCAGCTCAGTGTCTTTTTTTAAATGCTCTTCAAGTTCATATATTTTATTTAAAACAAGCCTCGTTTTTGAAAGAGCTTTGAATACGATTTTTTCTCCTCTTTCTATTTGTTTGGCTATGGCCACTTCTCCTTCTCTGGTCAGAAGAGAGATGTTCCCCATTTCTCTTAGATAGAGTTTTACTGGATCCGTTGTCCTTTCCAGATCTTCTATGGATAAGATTTCGCTTTTTTTTCTTTTAGGAGTTTTTTTTCGCCGCTTTTCTAAAATCTTGATGCCCAGTTGATCCAAAGAGTTAAGAAAATCATTGAATTCTTTATTGGCTCTGCTTTTTTCCTTGAAAACGCGATCTAATTCTTCAAAAAGAAGATAACCTTTTTTTATGCCTTTTGCTATCAGTTCCGTGATTTCGTTTTTATGATTATTTTTACTAGCCGTCAATTTGTTCTCCTGTCACTGTATATATTCATGTTACGGTTATTATTCACTGATTATTTTGCTGTGAAATTTCACATAATATTTTTTGTTTATTGTTTATCTCTTTGACGATGGAATTTATCTCTTTAATAATAGAATTTTTGTCTTCTCTTTTTCCCGTCTTCTTTAATCTGTTTTCTTTACTCTTTAATTCAATCTGTAATTTCTTGATGAGACGGGGAAGGACAACCTGCCTTAAGGCACAAAGACAGTCTTTAGCCTCTTGGAGACTGGGGGGATGGGTTTCCTCCACTAAAATTTCAGTCAGGGCCCTAAAAAGAGAAGGATCAATTTTTTCTTTGAGTTCATAGATTTTTGAATGGCTGGCAGATTGCCCTTTTTTGAAAAACTCTGAGAATATCTGGAAAATAGGTTCACTTTTTAAGCCTTTGTAATCTTCTTCTTCAATATTTTCAAATAGTTTTATAGCGATGTCTCCATTATTAAAAATGATTTGCAGAAGTCTTTTTTCAGCGTTAAAAAACCAGTTTGTTTGACTTTGATTGGTTGCCGTGTATTTTTTCCTTATAAGTGCCCTCAGCTCTTGTTCATCTATGGATAGATACTCACTTGTTTTTTTTATGTATTCACTGAGTACTATTGAATTAGGTATGTCTTTAATGTTTTCCATTATATGTTGGGCCACCTCAGCTTTTTCTTCAGGATTATCCAGATTTTTGCCTCGGCATGTCTCTTGAATAAGGAATTTAAGGCCAGAAGGACTTTGATTAACCAGCGATTTAAATTTTTTGGGACCCTGCTTGGTTATATAATTATCCGGATCTTGTCCTTTGGGGAATAAAATGACTTGGGTTCTTATCCCATGCGCAAAGCATAATGAAACCGCTCTATAAGCTGCTTTTCTCCCTGCATCATCAGAATCATAAGCTATGGCGATGCTTTTTGTGAATCGGGATGCTAATGAAGCTTGGTTCTCGGTAAGACTTGTCCCTAAAGAGGCAGCCACATTTTTTATTCCTCCTTGATAAAGGGAAAGAAAGTCTGTATACCCCTCCACCAGGATCATCTGTTTGCTGTTCCTTATAGATTCTTTAGAGAAATTTAAACCATAGAGAACCTGTCCCTTGGTATATATAGGAGTATCAGGGGAATTCATGTATTTTGGTTTATCATTGAACAGGGTTCTTCCCCCAAAAGCCACTGCTTTTCCTGAGACATCAAATATGGGGAACATCACTCTTCCTCTAAATCTGTCATAAAAACCTTGTTGGTCATTCCTGCGCATCACCAGTCCTATTTTTTCCAGTTCTTTTATATCTGTTTTTATTTGTTGGAAATATTTAAAAATAGAATCCCATGAGTTTAGAGAATAACCTATTTTTAACTCATTGATGGTATCTTCAGAAACACCTCTTTTTTTTAAATATTCTAGAGCTTTCTTACCTTCTGTGGTGTTAAATAAGTTCTTTTTATAAAAAGCTAGAGCTTTATTGGTGATTTTAAAAAGTTTTTCTTTCTGACTTTGATATTTAGGTGATAATTTTTTCTGTTTGGGAAGTTCTATGTTGTATTTTTGAGCAAGATATCGAACCGATTCCGGGAAACTCAAATCCTCCTTTTCCATAACAAGAGTGAATATATCCCCTCCTGCCCCGCAGCCAAAACAGTGATAAAGCTGTCTTTCGTCATCCACAGTAAAAGAGGGAGTTTTTTCCGAATGAAAGGGACAGAGTCCGACAAACCTTCTCCCTCTCTTTTTTAAGCTGGTGTATTGAGAAGCGATTTCAACGATGCTCGCCACCTGCTTGATTTGTTCAACAGTATCCATTAATCATTCATTTTTATTTATAGATTATCTATAGAATATAGGTTTGGTTATTTATAATGTCAAGATTCCCAACTTAGGTAAATTTCTTATGATGAATTTTCACTTGATTTCAAGAATGTCTTTATTTTCTAAAAGAAAACGCACAGCTTGAAGATGGAGTCGGTGGCCTGCTTTTTTGGCTCTAAAATGTCCTGATAAGTCTCCATTTAGAAGAGAAAGGTCACCCAAGAGATCCAGAATTTTATGTCTTACAAATTCGTCTTTGAATCTTAAGGGAGGATTTATGATCTCTTGATCATCCAGCACAATGGTGTTATCAAGTGAGCTCCCTAGAGCCAGTCTCTTTTTTCTCAATATCTCAGCATCTTTGAGAAAACCAAAGGTTCGGGCTGGAGCGATTTCTTTTTTAAAAGAGTCTTGGTTTATATCCAGACTCAGTTCCTGCCTGCCTATACAAGGATGAGGGTATTTGATGATATAACTTATTTTCAACTTTTTATGGGGTTCTCCGGATAGGCTTGCTCCGTTTCCTTCTATTTTAAAAGCCTTTTTAATGGATATGGATTTATTTTTCATAGAAAGCACTTTAATGCCGGCTCTTTCAACAGCTTTGAAAAATGTCAAGGCGCTTCCGTCGAAAATTGGTATTTCCTCTCCATCTAACTTGATTAAAACGCTGTTGATTCCAAAAACAAACAAAACTGCCATCAGATGTTCTATGGTCCTTACTTTGATATCTCTATGGATCAGAGAAGAACTTTGCATGGATTTGATTTTTTTGACATCAAGCCTTAGAAAGGCATCATTCTTATCTGTTCTTTGGAATATGACTTTTCCTGAATCAGAAGGCTGGATCCAAAGTTTTACATTCTTTCCTGAATGCACGCCTTTGCCGCTGAGATAGATCTGCTCCTTTATTGTTTTTTTAAAAGACATCAGATATCTATTTTAATACACTTGGGTTTTATTATCCATCTCAGCTTGTATGAAGCAAGCATTTCCAAAACCGTGATAGAGTTTATTTGACAGATGAGGGGAAGGGCAAGGGATTCGTCACCCGCTCGATTCCCCAGCGTGGAATCTCTCTCCCGGTTCGGGCTTCGCTCTCCTCTAAAGAGGAACCATGCCCGCTCCGCCCTCACAGGGGATTCCTCATCCCTTGCCCTCTCCCCTTAATAAACATTATACTTAACGTGTATGGCGGTTTTAGAAATACTTACTTGTACGTATAAATTTATTTGTTTTTATGATAGAATCGGAAAAAAATGAAATCACATTTAAAACAAATATTGGAAAAGGTAAAAAAGGGAACCTTGACCCCTGATGAAGCTATGGAAGAGCTCAAACACTATCCCTACCAGGATCTTACATTTGCCAAACTTGACCATCATAGAGAGATAAGAAAAGGGGCTCCTGAAGTGGTATTGGGGTTAGGAAAAAGCAAGGACCAGATAAAAAGAATT